>CAILTC010000348.1 GCA_903837025.1 uncultured Bacteroidota bacterium
ACCACTTTCGAGGAAACTTTATTCACGTTCTGACCACCAGCACCACTACTTCTAACGGCTTTGAAATTTAATTCGGATATGATTTTTTCGGTTTCCAAAATTATTGAGGTTGATGTGCTGGTTTTAATAAATCGTTTACTGTTTTCACTGGATTAAAAGTTAACAATGGCACTTCGACAAATATAGTCAACCACTTAGCCATTGCTCCGTTCCAAAGCCCAGGTAATTCATAACCTTTCAACGGTATTCCATTTTTATTTTTTTCGACAATAAAACCGCTTTTTTGATCGATAAATTGAGTTAACTCAAATTTTTCGTTTTTATGATTTCGTATGCCACAAACTAAATCAACTGGATTAAAATAAGAAGCTTTTTTTAGAATACCAACTTGAGATGGATTTTGCACATCAACTTGAGAGGTCTCAACAATTTGTAATGAAACTACTCCTTTCGAACTCCGAACCCAAAAAGGTCCACCTCCAGTATCGCCTTCATTTTTCACCATTCCACAAACACGAATAGGTCTGTCTAGAATATTTTTTAGGTAACTAACTTTATTCTCTATCGTGTATTTAGAAAAACCATTAGGTGTTTTAACATTCAAATTGTTTTTGGCGAAAGCCATAATCTCATCTAAATTCACCTCTTCATTGGTTTCTATTTGTTTTAAATAATCAAAAACTTGACGCTTTATTTCTATCAAAACTCCTGCTAGTGCTTTTTTATACAAGGCAACATTTTCATTATTATGCAAAATAACATTGTCAATATTCTTAATGAAAATAACATCCGCATCTAAATTATTCAAATTTTCGATCAAGGCCCCATGTCCACCGGGTCTAAAAATCAATTTTCCTTTATTATCTCTCAGTGCATTATTTAGCAAATCAACAGCAATAGTATCTGTCGATTTATTTTGAAAAGAATAAGTAACCTCAAGAGTAGTTTGGGTTTCTTTTTCAACTAGATGTTTAACAGAGTCAATAATTTCCTCGAATTGGGATTGATGGGATTCGGAAATTGTAAAATGAAGATTAGATTCTCCGTTAACACTTGAATAATAACCGCATTCATATAAGTGTTCTTCTATTGGGGTGGCAATATTATTAGCATATACATGAAAAGGAATAATTCCTTTTGGCTTATTAGCAAAATCAAAATAATCCGGTGATAATAATAATTTTATAAAATAATAGTTTTTATAATCTCTACTTAATGAGTCAAAGTCTTTATAAACTTCTTTTAATTTTTTTATTACTGCTGCAAAAAAAGGAAACTTATCCATTCCCACGATAAATATCGATAATTCATGGGCTTCTTTTCGGTTGACATAAGCATTTATCGTTTCATTTTCAAAATCAAACTCATTCAAAAACTCTATTAAAAATTGAAACATTCTGCTTGCAGCACCAGAAGCAGGTACGAATTTTTTTAATTTGAGATTTGATTTATTAGCATCAAAAAAAACAGCTTTTTGCTGAAATTCATTTTCTGACAGTTTCAAAATTCCATTTGATGGTGTTGCTGGTTCAACCAAATCAGCCTTAGAAACTCCTTTTTTGAAAATATTTAGTTGGTTTTTTATGTTTTCCAATGAAACACCATGCTTCTGAATTTGAACGAAATCTAGGGATGAAAAACCCATGTTTTTAGCCATCACCAAATCATCAATAATAGTAATAGCGTGACATAATCGTGAATTTTTATCTCCTGAAAGCCTAATAAATGGCTTATTCGTATCGATTAATGTTTGCTTGAAAACTGCAAAAACAGATTCTCTCCCTTCGGGCTTGTCTCGTAAATCATCCTTTTCCCAAGGAACATCAATATCGGTCAGAAAAAACAAATCGTACTCATGTTCCAAAGCTGCTTTATCTAATAAAGGATCACAAAACCCATAGTAAACTTCCGAAAACACCTTCGTTACCATTAGATTCGTATCGCAAAAAAGGTATTGATTCGCAATCGAAAGCGCATCGTTTTCTAATTTTGTTTGACCATAGGCTATTGGAAGCATATCGTTTACATCACAAATTTGTGCTGTTTTATCCCATTTTTCTTGAAGATAATTACGTGCAAACTCAGGAACCCAAGCTGTTTCAAAATGCTCGGCAAGTTGTTTTGCCAATGTGGTTTTACCAGTAGATTCCGGCCCAAAAAGGGCTATTTTTATTATTTTTGAACTTCCGGTATTGGGGAGTTGTTTAAGATTTTCTTCCATTCTAAATAAGCTGAAATAGCTAAAATTGTAAAAATTAAATACTGTAAAGATAACATTCCGAGTCCGCGATAGGCATATAATGGCGTAACGATTAAATCTCCAAAAATCCAAAGGGTCCAATTTTCGATTTTTTTCTTGGCCATATACCACATTCCTGTGAAGAATATTCCCGACGCAAAAATATCAATATAATTATCTTTTCGGATTTTATAATCAAAGAATTTATACACCCCGAAAACTACAAAAATTGTGATAAAAAACAACACAATCCCTATTATTTTTTCTAAATTATTTGTTCTTGTAATGGCAAGATTATCTGCATCATCTCCTTTTTTAGCCCAGTTGTACCAACCATAAACACTCATTATGGTAAAATATCCGTTAATCATCATGTCGCCAAGATATCCTGTAATATAAAGTAAATAAGTGGTAATTATTGTCGCAATTAATCCCGTAGGATATACCCAAATATTTTCTTTTTTGGCAAACCAAACGCTCAAAATACCAAATACAAAAGCAATGAATTCTAATATGATTTGGGTTGTTGAAACATTTTTATAGGCGTTCAAAAAAAATTCTATCATTTTGTTTTTGATTTTTTGGTAGAGACGTTGCAGTGCAACGCCTAAACACAATATTAAAGACGTTGCAGTGCAACCTCTAAACACAATATAAAGACGTTGCAGTGCAACCTCTAAACACAATATAAAGACGTTGCAGTGCAAC
>CAILTC010000349.1 GCA_903837025.1 uncultured Bacteroidota bacterium
GGTTTTATAAGTTTTGTCAATTCTTTAAGCACCTTTTTGGGACATGCTCAGGATAAGCAAATATTTGAATGTCCAAATTTTAAAGAAATTATTAAAAACCATAAAACAGTTGCAATATTACCTTTTAACGCAACCATCAGTTATAGAAAACTACCAAAAGACTTTGATATTGCAGCAAATAAAGATGCAGAGATGAAATTAGGATATGATATGCAAGCAGGAATGTACACTTTTCTCCTAAGAAAATCGTCGGATTACACAGTTGTGGTTCAAGATGTTGAAAAAACAAATGCTCTTTTGAAAAAAAATGAATTAATAGATAAATTATCCGAAACTTCACCCGAAGAATTAGCTAAAATATTGGGGGTGGATGCAGTAATAAAATGTTCATATTCTTATCAAAAAACTAAAAGTGAAGGAGGCGCAATAGTGCTTACCCTATTAGTAGGTTTTGGCACGGGAAGTGTTGCAACAGGTGCTTTGACTATGCAAATAAATGATGGAAAAGAGGGAAATTTGGTTTGGCGATTTTACAAACAAATGGCGGAAGACGTTATGAGTTCACCTAGTGCCATGATGGAAAGAATGATGAGAAAAGTAGGTAGAAATTTTCCATATCAAAAATAGTTTACTTTAAAATCAAAGCTAAAATAATACATTAAAAAAGGTTGCTTTAAAATAGCAACCTTTTTTTGTGTTCTAAAGTATCAAAGGTTTTATCTTTGCAAAAAGTTTTTGGTTGTAAATCAGAAATCAAAAAACGTTAATCTACAATCAAAAATCCTTTATGACAGGACTCGTTTATAAATCTACAGGAAGTTGGTACACCGTAAAATCCGATCATGGCGATTTTATTGAATGCCGTATGAAAGGCAAGTTTAGGATGAAAGGCATCAAAAGCACGAATCCTATTGCTGTGGGCGATGTTGTAGATTATGAGCTCGAAGAAACCTCGGATACTGTGACAGGAACGATTCATAATATTCACGATAGAAAAAATTATATCGTTCGAAAATCGGTGAATTTGTCGCATCAAATGCACATTATAGCATCGAATATTGATCGCGTATTTCTTTTGGTGACCATCAATAATCCACCAACGACATTTAATTTTATCGACCGTTTTCTAGTAACTGCTGAAGCTTATGGAATAGAAACTGTTTTGGTTTTTAATAAAATCGACACTTTTGACGACGCTACACTCGACGAGCAATTGTATATGCAACATGTATATCAAGAAATTGGGTATAAATGTTTGCGCGTTTCTTCGACTCAAATGAAAGGAATTGAGGAACTCAAAGAAATGATGATTGGAAAAGTAAGTATGTTTTCGGGACATTCTGGAGTGGGAAAATCGACTTTGGTCAATGCCATGGAACCTTCTTTGCATCTAAAAACAAAGACAATTTCTGAAGCTAGCAAGCAAGGGCAACATACGACTACTTTTGCTGAAATGTATGATTTGTCATTTAATGCTCAAATTATTGACACACCAGGAATCAAAGGTTTTGGAATTGTCGATATGGAAAAAGAAGAAATTAGCGGCTATTTTCCTGAGTTTTTTAAGTTGAAAGAACAATGCAAATTCAACAATTGTTTGCATAAAGACGAACCCCATTGCGCCATAAAAGCAGCGTTAGAAAAAGATGAAATTGCTTGGTCTCGATATAGAAGTTATCTAAAAATTCTGGAAGGTGATGATGAGCATTACCGCACCGATATTCATAATGAAGATCGAATCATTAGCGATAAAACGAGGGAGTAATTTATAATTCACAATTGTTTTGAAAACTGTAATTCAAAGAGTTTCCTCCGCGTCTGTAACCATTGACGAAAAAATCGTAGCTGATATTCAAAAAGGCTTGCTAGTTTTAGTCGGAATTGAAGATGCCGATACGCAAGAAGACATTAATTGGCTTTGCCAAAAAATTGCTAATATTCGCATTTTTGGCGATGAAAAGGAGGTGATGAATTTGTCTATTAAAGACATTGATGGCGATGTAGTTGTTGTTTCTCAATTTACACTTCATGCCTTGACCAAAAAAGGCAATCGACCTTCGTACATAAAGGCTTCCAAATCTGAAATTGCTATCCCGATTTATGAGGATTTTGTACTACAATTAGAGAAAGAACTCGGAAAAAAAGTGCAAACTGGTGTGTTTGGAGCAGATATGAAAGTGGCATTAGTCAATGATGGACCGGTTACTATTTTAATTGATTCTAAAAACAAAAATTAATCTTTTATTAACTAAATTATATTATATTCATGCTCTAAAAATAATTGCATGAAATTTAAAAATACTTTTCTACTATTGTTGTTTTTTACAACACTTCTTTTCTCTCAAAAATCAGAATATTCCACTTTATTAATAGCGGATAGTTTAAAGCAAAATGCTAATGCTGTGGTTCGTTTAAATCAAATTGATATTGTCATTTCTTCACAGCGTGATATGAATATCAAAAAGAAAAGAGTGATTACTGTATTCAACGAAAAAGGACTCAGTAGTATTGATGCGATCGAATATTATGATAAACATACTAATGTTCGAAGTATAGAAGCTACCGTTTTGGACGGTTTTGGTAAAGAAATCAAAAGGATTAAAAAGCGAGATTTCAAAGATCAATGCGCCATTGACGGTAGCACCCTTTTCTCTGACGATAGGCTTATTTATTTGAATTATACCCCAACTCAGTATCCTTTTACCCTAATTTACGAAAGCGAAGTACAAACTTCAACGACTGCATTTATTCCGCAATGGTTTCCGCTTGACGATTATCTTTTAAGCATAGAAAAAAGTGTTTTGAATGTAAATTACCCCGAGAATCTTGGCTTTAAGAAGATGGAATTTAATTTTTCGAATTTTTCAATAAAGAAAACCGTTGATATGCCAACACAGCTGTCCTATACAGCAACAAATATTGTAGCTCAAAAGGAAGAAGAGCATAGTCCCAGTTTTTCGACTATTTTTCCAAAAGTAATGATGGGATTAGAGTTTTTTAATCTTGAAGGAGTTGATGGTAATGCAAAAAATTGGAAGGAATATGGCCAATGGTTTTCCGATAAAATTTTGACAGGTACAATAGAATTGTCACCTGAAACCAAAGCAAAAATGAAAGCTTTAGTTGGAGATGAAAAAGACCCCATCAAGAAAGCAAAGTTGATATATAAATACATGCAAGATAAATCGAGGTATATTAGTATTCAAGTAGGAATAGGTGGTTTTAAACCAATGCTTGCTAGTGATGTGGATCGTTTGGGTTATGGCGATTGCAAAGCTTTGTCTAACTACACAAGAGCGCTTTTGAATGCTGTAGATGTACCTTCTTTTTATACTGAATTATATGGGAATAATGCTATTATTGATATTAGAGCTGATTTTTGTTCTTTACAAGGTAACCACGTTATTTTAGCTATTCCCAATAATGGTAATTATGTGTTTTTGGAATGTACTAGTCAGGACAATCCTTTTGGCTATCAAGGTACTTTTACCGATGATAGAAATGTTTTGATCGTAAAACCAGATGGTGGCGAAATCGTGAGGACTACTATTTATCCCGACAAAGGCAATTCCCAAGTTGACAAAGGCAATTATTCATTAGACGAAAACGGCAATTTTACAGGGACAATAGCTATGACTTCTCAAGGATCACAATACAGTCGAAAATATGCGATTGAAAAATCGCAAGCTACCGATATAGAAGCGCATTATAAAAACTTTTGGGATGCTATTAATAATTTAAAAATCAATAAAACCTCCTTTCAAAACGATAAAGAAAAAGTAAGTTTTACCGAAAATCTAGCTATCTCGGCAGAGAATTATGGGAAGATCTCTAATGGAAAAATGATTTTTGTTGTGAATGCGTATAATCAAAATACGGGAAGTATAAAACGAATCCGTAACCGTAAAACGCCATTCGAAATTCAACGAGGTTATTATGATACTGATGAAATCGCTATTGTTTTACCTTCAGGCTTCACAATCGAATTTTTGCCACAAAATTTTGAATTGAATACGAAATATGGTGAATACAAAACTGAAATTGTAAAAAAAGACAATAAGAACTTAGTTTATAAACGATCAATTTTCATTAAAAAAGGCGTGTACAAAAACATCGAATACGATGATTATCGACTTTTTATGGAACAAGTTTCAAGAAATGACAATGCCAAAATAATTTTAATAAAAAACCAATAACTATGCTTTTCAAAAAATCATTACTTGTTTTATGCGTCTTTTTCTTGTTTTCGAAAGCGAATGCGCAAGAATTCAAATTAGGAAAAGTTTCCGTCGCAGAACTACAGGAAAAAGAACATCCCAAAGATTCCTCGGCAGTTGCTGCAATATTGTTTAAGAAAGGAGAAACAAGATTTGAATATTCAGATATTGAAGGTTTTGTTATGATTACAAAAGTACAAACACGCATCAAGATTTATAAAAAGGATGGTAATGAATGGGCAAACCACGAAGTAAGATACTATTTAGGAAATAAAATCAGTGAAAATGTTTTATTCTCGGATGCAATTACCTATAATTTAGTAGACGGAAAAATTGAAAAATCAAAATTGAAAAGTGATGGTTTATTTGACCAAAAAATAAATAAATATTGGGGTCAAAAAAAAATAGCAATGCCAAATGTTAAAGAGGGTTCAATCATAGAATTTGAATATACTATAAGATCAAAAAACATTGGTTCATTTCGAAATTGGGATTTTCAAACAAGTATCCCTGTTAATTATTCGGAATATAAGACTTATATACCTGAATATTTTGTTTATAATGCAAACCAAAAAGGATTTATTTCTCCAAAAGTAACCGTCGAGAAAAGCAATGGTTCATTTATAATAAATAGTAAAGAAAGGACTTCGGAAGGGTCAGGACTATCAGCAGTCACCAATACTGTTTTTTCATCAGACAAAATTGATTTTCTGGAAACGAGAACGACCTATTTAGAAGAGAATTTGCCAGCTATGAAAGAGGAAGTTTATGTAAATAATACGGATAATTATACATCAAGTATATCGTTTGAACTATCGATGACCAAATATCCGAATCAACCTTTAAAAATGTATTCAACTGACTGGAAATCGGTTGTGAAAACAATTTATGAGTACGATGATTTTGGTCCTGAGTTAAATAAAACAGGTTATTTTGAAAATGATATAAACACATTAATAAAAGGATTAAATACTCCAGAAGAGAAAGTTGCTGCAATTTTTAACTTTGTAAAGACTAATGTAAAATGGAATAGTTTTAAAGGATATTCTTGTGATGATGGAGTTAAAAAAGCATATAAAGATAAAACAGGAAACGTTGCTGAAATTAATTTGATGCTAACCTCCATGTTGCGCTTTGCGGGGTTAACCGCCGATCCTGTTTTGATAAGTACTCGTGACAACGGAATAGCTTTTTTTCCAAATAGAACAGCATTTAATTATGTAATTGCTGCGGTAGAAACTCCAGAAGGTCTGATATTACTAGATGCAACAGAAAAATATGCGGAACCTAATATTTTACCATTACGAGATATAAACTGGATTGGTCGATTAATACGCAAAGATGGAACTTCAACAGAAGTGGATTTGATGCCAAAACAAATTTCGAAAGTAGTGTCAAATGTAAATATTGTTTTAAATAGTAATGGAACAATTGATGGGAAAATAAGAAGACAATTTGTCAATTATAAAGCATTTGAATTCAGAAAAGAAAATATATTGACGGCAAAGGATACTTATGTTGAACAACTAGAGCACCAAAATAATAATATTGAAATAAATGATTATAGCAGAGAAAATGAGGTGGATTTGTCTAAACCAATCGTTGAGGTTTTTTCCTTTAAAGATAATAAAGACATAGAAAACATTAATGGCAAAATCTATATTTCTCCCCTGTTGTTTTTGGTAACCAAAGAAAATCCTTTTAAGCAAGAAGTGAGAGATTATCCAGTCGATTTTGGTTATCCACTTCAAAATAAATTCAATATTAATATCGAAATTCCCGAAGGTTACATTGTAGAATCTATGCCAGTAGTTATGAATATTGCAACTGCAGAAAACATGGGTAGTTTTAAATATGTAATAGGCAATTCGGGGAATAAAATACAGGTATTAATAACAAAAGAGATAAATGTACCAATAGTTTCAGCTGATTATTATGAAATTATAAAGACTTTTTACCAGCAAATGGTTGATAAGCAAAATGAGAAAATTGTTCTTAAAAAAATATAATTTTAATAAAAAACCAATAACTATGCTTTTAAAAAAATCACTTATCGTTTTATTTGTTCTTTTTTTATTTTCGAAAGCGAATGCGCAAGAATTCAAATTAGGAAAAGTTTCCGTCGCAGAACTACAGGAAAAAGAACATCCAAAAGATCCCTCGGCTGTTGCTGCAATATTGTTTAAGAAAGGAGAAACAAGATTTGAGTACACTGAAAATGATGGTTTTACAATGTTAACAGAAGTGAAAACCAGAATTAAAATTTATAAAAAAGAGGGATATGATTGTGCGAATCAGGAGGTTCGATATTATTTGTCGGGTAAATATACTGAGAATGTTTATATTACAGATGCAGTAACGTATAACCTTGTTGATGGAAAAATTGAAAAAACGAAACTGAAAAGCGACGGACAATTCGACGAAAAAATTAATAAGTATTGGGGACAGAAAAAAATAACGATGCCTAACGTTAAAGAAGGATCCGTTATAGAATTTGAGTACACCATAAAATCTCCAATGATTGGGTCGTTAAGAGATTGGAATTTTCAAACCAGTATTCCGGTGAATTATTCTGAATACAAAACTTTTGTTCCAGAGTATTATATTTATAAACCGAATCAAAAGGGATTTGTTTTTCCTAAAGTAACTGTCGAAAAAATAAGAAAAACTACAACCTATACCTCTAGAGGACCTAATGCTGTGGGGGTAATTACAACTGATCACCATTATGCCAGCGAAGAAAAATTAGAATATGAAGAAACTCAAACTACATATTTAGCTGAGAATTTGCCAGCAATGAAAGAGGAAGGGTATATCAACAATATTGATAATTATACATCAAGTATTTCGAATGAACTTTCAATGACAAAATATCGGAACGAACCTTTGAAACCGTATTCAAGAGATTGGGAATCGGTTACGAAAACTATTTATAATTTTGAAGATTTTGGACCTGAGTTGAATAAAACAGGATATTTCGAAGAGGATTTGAAATCCGTGATTGCTGGACTTACATCACAAGAAGAAAAAATTACTGCATTATTAAATTACGTAAAAACTGCCGTAAAATGGAATGGTAATTATGGGTATTTCTGCAGAGATGGTGTAAAAAAAGCATATAAAGACAAAAGTGGGAATATTGCCGAAATCAATTTGATGCTTACTGCCATGTTGCGTTATGCGGGATTAAATGCAAATCCAGTTTTAGTAAGTACACGATCAAATGGTATTGCAGCTTTTCCAAATGTAACTGCTTTTAACTATGTTATTGCAGCTGTTGAAAACGAAAATAACTTAATATTACTAGACGCATCCGATAAATTTACTTCGCCAAATGTTTTGCCTTTTAGAACATTAAATTGGATGGGAAGATTGATTCGAAAAGATGGAACTTCAAGCGAAATTGATTTAATGCCAAAAAGTGCTTCAAATAATACCGTTATGATGAATTATTCTATTAGTGAAAATGGAGTTGTTTCAGGAAAATTAAGAAGACAAAGAACGGATTATCTCGCAATGAATTTTAGAAACGAATATGAAAATGTGAAGGAAGAAAGTTATCTGGAAAAATTAGAAAATGAAAACAAAAAAATAGAAATTTCGGAGTATTCTAGAATAAAAGATAAGGATATTAAATTACCCGTTGTGGAAACATTTTCTTTTTCGGGAACTAATCTTTCTGAGAATATTGCAGGTAAAATTTATCTGAATCCAATGTTGTTTTTTACAAAAGAGCAAAATCCTTTCAAGCAAGAAACTAGGGAATATCCCGTAGATTATGGATTTCCATTTTCGGATAAATATGTTATTAATATCAAAATACCGGATGGTTATAAGATTGAAACACTTCCTGCTTCTGCTGCTATCACAATGGAAGAGAATTTAGGAAGTTTCAAGTATACGGTAAATAACTCCGAAAACACCATTCTGATAACGATCACACAGCAAATAAACGCCTCAATTATTTCTGCTGAATATTATTCAATGCTAAAAGAATTTTACCAAGGAATAGTTAAGAAAGAAACTGAAAAAATCGTTTTAATCAAAATTTAATTATCATGCTTTTCAAAAAATCATTACTTGTTTTATGCGTCTTTTTCTCGTTTTTGAAAGCGAATGCGCAAGAATTCAAATTAGGAAAAGTTACTATTGCAGAATTGCAGGAAAAAGAATGTCCGAAAGATCCATCGGCTCCTGCGGCTATGTTATTTAAAACAGCTACGGTTTATTTTGAAAATTTAACGACTGTAACTCGAGTTAGAACTAAAATTAAAATATATAAAAAGGAAGGTTATAAATGGGCAAACGAAGAAATATTACATTATTCAAGTGGAGAAAGTGTTTTTTTCGGATGTAATTACCTATAATTTAGTTAACGGAAAGATTGAAAAAACAAAATTGAAAAGTGAAGGTGAATTTGATCAAAAAATAAACAAATATTTTAACCTGAAAAAAATCGCAATGCCCAATGTTAGGGAAGGATCTATTATCGAATACGAATATACAGTTAGATCGGGAAATTTTGGTTCGTTACGCGATTGGTATTTTCAGTATAGTATTCCTGTAAATTATTCGGAATACAATGTTAGGTTACCCTATTTCCTAACCTTTAACAAACAAACAAAAGGTTTTATTTATCCTAAGCTTTCATCGGAACCAACCTATAATCGAGAAACATCCGAAGTTTATAAGTTAGAAAATATTCCAGCCATGAAAGAGGAATCGTTTGTTAATAATAGTAATAATTATAGAGCGAGTATTTCTTATGAATTGGCATTGGTAAATATTCCGGGAAGTATTTATAAGTCTTTTTCGACCAATTGGGAATCAGTAACAAAAACAATTTATGAGTCGGAAGATTTTGGAACAGAATTGAATAAAACGGGTTATTTTGAGGATGCTATTACCCAATTAATCAGCGGAATGAATTCGCAGGAAGAGAAAATTGCTGCTATTTTTAACTTTGTAAAAACCAATGTAAAGTGGAATAATTTCAACAATTATTACTGTAATGATGGCGTTAGAAAAGCGTATAAAGATAAAACCGGAAATGTGGCCGAAATCAATTTGATGCTTACTGCCATGTTGCGATTTGCTGGACTAAATGCTAATCCTGTATTGGTGAGTACTCGTGTTAACGGAATTGCTTTATTTCCGAGTAGAACTGCTTTTAATTATGTAATTGCCGCAGTAGAAACCCCTGAAGGAAACATATTACTAGATGCAACAGAAAAATATTCATTGCCAAATGTTTTACCATTACGTGATTTAAACTGGAAAGGAAGACTTATACGCAAAGATGGAACTTCGACCGAAGTAGATTTAACGCCAAGAACAATTTCAAGAGAATTATCAAACATGAATATTGTTATTAAAAGTGACGGATCGGCTACTGGAAAAATAAGAAGACAATTTGCGGATCACGAAGCACTAGAATTTCGATTAAAAAATATAATGACAACTACAGCTATTTATCTGGAGGAACTAGAAAACAAAAGTAACAACGTAGAAATAAGTGATTATGTTAGAGAAAATGAGTTGGATCTTGCAAAACCAATCGTTGAAAGCTTTTCGTTTAAAGACACAAAAGACATTGAAGTTATTAGTGATAAAATCTACATTTCGCCCATGTTATTTTTGCTAACCAAAGAAAATCCTTTTAAACAAGAAGTCAGGGAATATCCTATTGATTTTGGTTATCCATTTCAAAATAAATATAATATTAATATCGAAATACCCGAAGGTTATGCTGTAGAATCAATACCTGCAGCTATGAATATTGCTACGGGAGAGCACTTGGGGAGTTTTAAATATTTAATCGAAAACACCGGCAATAGGATTCAAATAATAATTACCAAAGACGTAAATACAGCTGTGGTTTCGCCTATTTATTATGATGTTTTGAAAACTTATTACCAACAAATGATAGATAAGCAAAACGAGAGAATTGTTTTGAAGAAAATATAA
>CAILTC010000350.1 GCA_903837025.1 uncultured Bacteroidota bacterium
GAATACAAAATCTACAAAAATTATGGGATATAAAAGAGGATAGCGATATTGAGTTGGTAAAAGAAGCCAAAAATAAAGGGCTACTTTTTTAGATTTTAAACGGATACAAAATACGGCATTTTAATAATGCCGTATTTTTTGTCTCTATTTATTCTTCGCCCAAAGCATTCCATCCACGAGCTTTTAACGGAATTCTAGTATTGGCGCGTGTTACCAAATGTATTCCTTCACTTTCCTGAGTCATGTGCCCAATAATTGTGAAATTTGGATTCCCTTTTATCTTGTCGAAATCTTCCATCGCAATGGTAAAAAGTAATTCATAATCTTCGCCGCCATTTATTGCTACTGTTGTTGCATCCAAATTAAATTCTTCGCATACATTCATAAACTGTGGATCAAGCGGTAATTTGTCCTCATACAAATTACAACCCACTTTCGATTGTTTGCATAAATGCATAATTTCTGATGACAAACCATCCGAAATATCGATCATCGATGTTGGTTTTATTTCTAAAGCGTGCAATAAAGTACGCACGTCTTTTCGAGCTTCGGGTTTCAATTGGCGTTCGATAATATAAGTATAAGCATCTAAATCGGGTTGCGAATTGGGGTTTACCTGAAAAACTTGTTTCTCGCGTTCTAAAACTTGCAAGCCCATATAAGCAGCGCCAATATCGCCAGTGACCACTAATAAATCGGATTGACCCGCTCCGCTTCGATATACAATTTCATTTTCATCGGCTTCGCCAATAGCCGTAATACTAATAATCAATCCTTTTTGGGAAGAAGTAGTATCGCCACCTATAACATCAACCTTGTATTCATTGGCCGCAAGGGCGATTCCGTCGAATAATTCCTCTAAAGCTTCGAGCGGAAACCGATTAGAAACAGCAACCGAAACCGTGATTTGAGTCGCTTTGGCATTCATAGCACAAATATCAGAAACATTGACCGCAACCGCTTTGTATCCCAAATGTCTTAAAGGCATATACCCCAAATCAAAATGGACGCCTTCGATCAATAAATCGGTTGAAACGACTATTTTTTTATCTTTGAAATCGAGTACAGCGGCGTCATCCCCAATGCTTTTTAGGGTTGAAGGCTGATTCACTTCGAAATTTTTTGTCAAGTGGTCTATCAATCCAAATTCTCCGAGTTGAGCAATACTAGTGCGTTGTGGTGATTTATCTTCGATCATTATATTTTTATATTTTGAAGTTGCAAAGATACGAAGAATTTATTGCCTCAAATTGCATCTATTTTTATTAAATTTATAAAATGAAAACATACGAAATTATTACGCTAACAGTGAATCCGTCTTTGGATAAAAGCACCCAATTTACTGGATTAGTTGCCGAACAAAAAATCCGTTGCGGAACACCACGATACGATGCAGGCGGTGGTGGAATCAATGTTTCTAAAGCAATTTCGCGCTTGGGCGGTGAATCATTATGTGTATTTACGTCTGGTGGTTCGCCCGGAATTAAATTAGAAGAATTGGTACAACAAGAAGGTATTGCCATACAAACTATACCAACACAAAATTGGACGCGTGAAAACCTCGTGGCTTTAGATGCTGTAACCAATGCACAATATCGGTTTTGTTTTCCAGGAGCTACTATTTCAGAAGCGGAGAAAGAGAATGTTATTCGAACGCTAGAAGAATTAAAACCAAAATATTTAGTAGTAAGCGGAAGTTTGAACGAAGGAATGTCAACCGATTTCTATCAACACATTGCTGATATAGCCAAGGCATCTGGCACAAAACTAATTGTAGATACTTCGGGCGAAGCATTGCAAAAAGTGCTGAAAAAAGGCGTGTATTTAGTAAAACCAAATATTGGAGAATTAGCAAAACTCATCGGAGTCGAAAGATTAGAAACCAACGAAGTCGAAGCTGCAGCACAAAAATTAATCGAAAAAGGAAGTGCCGAAATTGTGGTCGTTTCCCTAGGCGCCCAAGGAGCGGTTTTGGTATCAGCTACTCAAACCGAGTTTGTGGCAGCGCCAAATGTAGTCAAGAAAAGCACCGTTGGAGCGGGCGATAGTATGGTTGGTGCTATGGTTTGGGCTTTATCGCAAAACAAAAGTTTGAAAGAAGTCGTACAATGGGGTGTTGCCTGCGGATCGGCAGCTACCATGAATGAAGGCACGCAATTATTCAAATTGGAAGACGCGAAACTTTTGTTTGAGGAGATGCAGTAAAAATAAGTTTTCGAAGTAAAGATTCAATTACTTGTGCCTCTTATTCCAAATTTTGGGACTTCTAGAAGTATGAAAAACGGCAAAAACAGTAACGGTATTCGGGTTTTCATTTATTAAGTAATGAATCAAGAAAGGGAATTTTTCTATTTTTCTACACCGAATTTCGTTGTATTTTATGCTATAAAGATAAGGGTCTTTTTTTAATGAATTGATTTGCTTTTTGGCTTGGGTTTTATAACGCAAACCCAATCCTTTCAATTGAATTTCCATACCATTCAAAAGTTTCTTTGATGTCATTTAATGCGTCAACATCTATTTTTAATTGAAAACGCAAGACTAAAGAGTTTTAGAAACTTCATCCCAATCTAAAAGTCTTTCAGGATTTGTCTTTGATTTCTTCATTCGATCCAAAACAATTCGTTGATGTTCAATAGGAATTTCTATATCTTCATTCCAAATGGCATCGTTGACTTTTAATCGGTCTTTAGACGAAAGTTGCTTCACGGCTTCAATCAATTGATTGACACTCAAATTAATGTTTAATTTTATAGTTTCCATAAAAACAAAGTTAGTAAAAACAAATTACTGCAAACAAAAAACCTGACAATTTTCATCATCAGGTTTCCTCTATATCTCATTCCCACTTTGGGGGTTAGGGGGCTTTAATCATTCAATTTCAAAACCGCCATAAATGCTTCTTGCGGAATCTCAACATTTCCCACTAATCGCATACGTTTCTTCCCTTTTTTCTGTTTTTCCAATAATTTACGTTTACGCGAAATATCACCACCATAACATTTGGCAGTAACGTCTTTACGCAAGGCTTTTATCGTTTCACGAGAAATAACTTTCACCCCAATCGCTGCTTGAACAGGAATATCAAATTGTTGACGTGGAATTAATTCTTTCAACTTTTCACACATTTTTTTACCAATCGAATACGCGTTATCAGTGTGCATCAAAGATGACAAAGCATCCACAATATTAGCATTCAACAAGATATCAACTTTAACCAAATTCGAAGTTCGCATTCCAATTGGCGTATAATCAAACGAAGCATACCCTTTCGAAACCGTTTTTAATCGGTCATAAAAATCGAATACAATCTCGGCCAATGGCATATCAAAAGTCAACTCTACACGTTCTGTTGTAAGGTAAGTTTGGTTCGTAATTAAACCTCGTTTTTCGATACACAAACTCATTACATTCCCAACAAAATCAGCTTTAGTAATAATCGTAGCTTTTATAAAAGGC
>CAILTC010000351.1 GCA_903837025.1 uncultured Bacteroidota bacterium
CAAAAACACCGAAGTTAGTAAAGTTACGAACTTTTGCTTTATGTTTTGTAGCTGCTGCGTATTTGGATTCGATATTATCCCAAGGATCAGATTTTAATTGTTTGATACCAAGTGACATTTTACGTTCTTCACGATCAAGAGTTAAAATGATTGCATCTACCTCGTCGCTAACCTTCAGGAATTCCTGAGCGCTGCGTAAGTGTTGAGACCATGACATTTCAGAAACGTGAATTAAACCTTCAACACCTTCAGCAACTTCGATGAAAGCACCGTAATCAGCGATTACAACTACTTTACCTTTTACGTTATCACCAATTTTAAGATCAGCATTTAAAGCATCCCATGGGTGAGCGTTCAATTGTTTCAATCCTAATTGGATTCTTGTTTTCTCGTCATCAAAATCAAGGATAACCACATTAAGAACTTGATCTAACTCAAGAACTTCAGATGGATGGTTGATTCTAGACCAAGAAAGGTCAGTAATGTGGATTAATCCATCAACACCACCTAAATCAATAAAGACACCGTAAGAAGTAATGTTTTTAACAACACCTTCTAATACTTGACCTTTTTGTAATTTTCCGATGATCTCTTTTTTCTGTACTTCAATATCCGCTTCGATAAGCGCTTTGTGAGAAACAACAACGTTTTTGAATTCGTGATTAATTTTTACCACTTTGAATTCCATCATTTTGTTTACATATACATCGTAATCTCTAATTGGTTTAACATCAATTTGAGAACCTGGTAAGAAAGCTTCGATTCCGAAAACGTCAACGATCATACCCCCTTTAGTTCTGCATTTTACAAAACCATTAACGATTTCTCCTGTTTCGTTAGCCGAAATAACTCTATCCCATGATTTGATAGTACGTGCTTTTCTGTGAGATAATACCAATTGACCTGTTTTATCCTCACGGATGTCAATCAATACTTCTACTTTGTCACCTACTTTTAATGCTGGATTGTAACGGAATTCGTTCAATGAAATAACACCTTCCGATTTTGCGTTGATATCAACGATAACGTCTCTATCTGTAATTCTAACAACTACGCCTTCTACTACTTCTTCTTGGTCAGTAGCTATGAAAGTTTTTGATACTAAGTCTTCGAATTCTTGTAAGTTTTTCTCATCAACAGCATCAATACCTTCTTCGAAATTGTGCCAGTTAAAATTTGCTAAAAACTCTTCTTGTGATTTTAATTGTTCAGACATGCTGATTAAAAATTTGTATTCTGTATTCTCTCGAGTTTCTTAAAGTGCTAGAAAACAACAGAAGTTGTTGAATTGATTTGTTTATACCTAAAGGAAACTCTTATTCACCAAAAGGTGTGCAAAAGTAATTCTTTTTTATTGATCTGCAAAATATTTCCAAACAGATAATCAATTGATTTTTAGGAGCAGAACGTTTTTTTGTTTTTATCACCATTGCTCCCGCTTTTCGTTGCAAACGAAGTTCACTGAACTCCAAAAAAACAGAAGTAAAGTGAAGTAATCTCCCGAAAAAAAATCGGGAGGATTTCCACTGCAATCGTGGCTAATTTGGACGTTTGGTAGTTTTAAGTACTTTGATGAAGTTTCTACTTAACGCTAATTATATTGAATCACTTCAACCTGCTTTTTTTATTTTAGTTTTTAAAATAAAATAATTAAATAAGGACTTTATCTCATATTTAAATTTAGTACAATTTTTGTTTAACAAAAATTAAATAATATTAAACACTTCTTAATCGTTTATTATTTGTAGGTTTACAGAATAATTGTTAATTAACACATTAACAACAATTAAGAGAATCCTCAAATAATAAACAAAAATTAATTATGTTTAACAAATTCAAAAAATCTGAACTTTTTATTTTAGCCGTAGTCATTTGCTTAATTTTTATTTCTGAATATATTTATTTAGTCGAAAAGGATTTTCAAAGAGCAATATTTATTGGACTTTGGCCGCCAACAATTGTTGGATTGTTAATATTCTTTAATTTAAAATTAAAAAAATAGATGAAAAATTTAGAAATATTAATATTAACCGTTATTGTAATAATTTGCTTTGTAAGTTTTTTTATATCAACATTCAGGGAATTTGAAGTTCTTTCCACAAAGAATGAATTTTTGCCAAAAAAAAGAGGAATAATATCTCGGTTTTTAGCTTATTTAGAAAGTTTAGTTTCTGAATAACACCAGTTATTATTTTAATAAATACCTGTTTTGCAATATATTCCGACTTTGTCACAAACCGTCCTTGATATAACAAGAAATCTTGCCACACGCTTAGCGCGGATTTCTAATCCGTTCTCATAATTACAAATAATAAAAAAACCCGATAAGCTTTAAAAACTTGTCGGGTTTAAAATATAAAAAAGATCCTTAACCAACCATATTCTCCAATTCGTTAGGATTGTGTTTGTGCTTGAACAAAATAGCAAATGCAATCGCGACTATCAAAGCGTAACCCGCAAAAGAAAGCCAGATATTATGCCAATCTCTAACGCCATTGTGAGTAAAAAAGGTGTCAATAACTTGTCCGCTTATGATTCCGCCAAAGAAAGCTCCAAAACCATTCGACATCATCATAAATAATCCTTGAGCGCTTGAACGCATGGTAGAATCGGTAGAAGTTTCGATAAACAACGAACCCGAAATATTAAAGAAATCGAACGCCATTCCGTAAACAACGCAAGACATTATTATCATCCATAAACCATCGGCAGGATTTCCGTAAGCAAACCATCCAAAACGTAAAACCCAAGCCAGCATCGAAATCAACATTACTTGTTTAATTCCAAATCGTTTCAAGAAAAACGGAATCGCCAAGATAAACAGCGTTTCTGAAATTTGTGAAATCGACATGATTATAGTAGAATATTTCACCACGAAGGAATCGGTATATTGAGGCACTTTGGCAAACTCAGAAAGATAGGTGTCGCCATACATATTCGTCAATTGCAAGGCACCGCCAAGAAACATGGAGAATATAAAGAACAACGCCATTTTGTATGTTCCAAATAATTTAAAGGCATTTAAACCTAATTTTTTGGCAAAAGAAGCATCTCCATCGATTTGTTTTTGCGGAGGACATTTTGGTAATGCAAAAGAGTAAATTCCTAAGATGAAAGCAGCGATAGCAGCGATATAAAACATATTGGCCGAAGCTTTGTTTCCTGATAAATTCGTGATCCACATTGCGGCAATAAAACCAACAGTTCCCCAAACGCGAATGGGCGGAAAAACTTTGACAACGTCATAATCGTTATTCTTTAGAATCGTATATGCCACCGAATTCGATAATGAAATGGAAGGCATATAACAAAGCATTGCTCCAAAAATGACCCAATAAAATGTAGTAGGATTATCCACTTGCGGAAGATAACAAAGTGCTAAACCTCCTAAAATATGTAAAATTCCGTATAACTTTTCGGCGTTAACCCAGCGATCGGCAATAATTCCGGTGAGTGCAGGCATCAATATGGATGAAATTCCTAAGGTTGAAAATACGGCTCCAAATTCGGCTCCGCTCCATTGTTTTGTTGCAAACCAATAATTTCCAATGGTAATCAGCCAAGCTCCCCATACAAAAAACTGAAGGAAACTCATCACTGTCAAGCGATTCTTAATATTCATATTGATCCAACTTTAATTTTAGCAAATAGTATTTACTGTGTAAATTTAATAATAAATTAAGATAATCTAGTGATATTCTAAAATAGAAGTCATAAAAAAAACCATCAGGTAAGACGTGATGGTTTTTCTACTAATCATAAACAAACAAAATCTCAATTATTATTTCGTATTATTAGGCTAAGTTTTAAGTAGATTGTGGGGCAAACTTCTTAAATTCATATTAATTGAGAACCTTATTCATAAAAAGTAGGTCAAGTTTTTAAAATAGATTGTTTGGGGCAAGCTCTTTAAATCCTTATTTTAATAATTATTAATAGGTTTAAGTTTAAGTAGATTGTGGGGCAAACTTCTTAAATTCTTTGTATTTGAGAACGTGTTTCAGAAATAAAAAAGACTAGGTTTTATAGTAGATTGTGGGGTAAACTCTTTTTAAAATCTTAATTGTTGTTCTTATTTCTTAGATCAAATATACAACAAATATCGGTTTAAAAACAAATATAATCGACAAAATACACAAATAAAATAAATAAATATGTATTTTTCTTACTATTTTAAAATATTTCAAATAATAATTGTTTGCAAAATAATAAATAAGGAGTGCTTTAAGGAGCGAGTCTTTCGATTTTCCAAGAATAATCCTCTTGCAAATGATAGCGGATTCTATCATGCAATCTATTGGGACGTCCTTGCCAAAATTCAACTTCTACCGGACGGATTAAAAAACCACCCCAAAATGGAGGTCGTGGAATTTCTTTTCCTTCGAAATCTTTTTCTAATTGTTTCAAACCATCTTCAAGAACTGTTCTGGATGAAATGACTTCACTTTGGTTAGAAACTATTGCGCCTAATTTGCTTCCTGTAGGTCTTGATTCGAAATAACCATCAGAAATATTCTCCGATGTTTTCTCGGCAATTCCTTTTATAATCACTTGGCGCTCCATAGAATGCCAGAAAAAAGAAAGACAAATATTAGGATTTTCTGCAATGGCTCTCCCCTTTTCGGAATTGTAATTGGTATAAAAAATAAATCCTTCATACGTATATTGTTTCAAAAGCAAAACGCGTGATTTCGGAAAACCATCTAAACCAAAAGTAGCAACCGTCATGGCATTGACTTCTTCTACTCCTCCAAAATCTTCTACTTCATGAAACCATCTATTGAATAAATTGATTGGATCTTCGGGAATATTTGTTTCCAAAAGTTCGCTTTTTTCGTATGATTTTCTATAATTACTTAAGTCTTCCATTATTTTTTTATTTCTTTAGTTGCAAAAATAAACAAACTTTTTATCATAAAAGAGTTTACTGCAAATGTATTATTCTTACTATTTGTCACGCTGGAGGCGTATAAATAATTTTGCTCTCACGTACTTTGAGATGTTTCCAGCGTGACAAATGGAATGTTTTATATTGTAATTAGACTTGCTATTTATTCATAAATGAATATTGTCAATACAGTCAATTTTAAAACGCTTCAATAAAATCAAAACTCAAATGATTTCCCATCATCCGCTAAAATTACATTCGGAAAAATCGATTCAGCTTGTTCTTTGAAGAGTTCAATATTTTCGTATCGTGTTGAATAATGTCCTAAAATTAATTGTTTTACGTTGGCTTTCAAAGCAATAGTTGCGGCTTCTTTTGCAGTCGAATGCAATGTTTTTCCTGCTAAAGTTTCCTCTGACTCTAGAAAAGTTGCTTCGTGATACAAAACATCAACTTCGTTTATAATTGGAATAATACTTTCATCATAAGCTGTATCTGAACAAAAAGCATAACGCATCGGCGGTACCGGATCGAATGTTAATTGGGCGTTTTCAATCACTCGTCCATCTTCTAAAGTGATGTCTTTTCCGTTCTTAATGTTTTGATAATAACACGTATCGATTTCATAGTTTTGAACGGCATTTATATCTAATTTCCGCTCTCTAATTTTTTCTTGAAACAGAAAACCATTGGTGTAAACCCGATGTTTTAAAGGAATTGTTTTCACAATTACTTTATCATCTTCAAAAATAATTTCACTTTCTTTAGATTCTAATTCATGAAAAAATAAACCATAACTGGTCCAAGAATTCGATAATCGCAATTGCAAATTGATTATTTCCTTGATTCCTTTTGGACCATAAATATGTAAATCGGTAGTTCGATTGAGCAACGCAAAAGTAGAAACCAAACCGACTAGGCCAAAAAAATGATCTCCATGCAAATGCGAAATAAAAACATGGTTGATTTTCGAAAACCGAATCTTGTTTTTGCGCAACTGCACCTGCGTTCCTTCCCCGCAATCGATTAGAAACAGTCTATTTCTGATTTCTAAAACCTGTGAAGTTGGATTAGTGAATGTTCGGGGAGTTGCTGCATAACAGCCAAGTATGGTTAAATTCAATTTTAAAGTTTATTCGGTTAATCGGTGAGTTGGTTAATCGCAAAGTTGTGCTATTACATTCGATTAAACAATTAAACGAATCAACAATTCATCTTTTTAAAAACCCAAATCACGTTCAATTTCTTCCATTTCGATAATATCATGGGCTTCAATAATGGATCTAACAACGGCTAATTGATCTGAAACAGCATTGTGATCTAAGTCTGAAGTTGCTATTACAAATGATTTTTTTGCTTTTTTATGCATTTTCGAAAGCGGCAAAAAACTATTAATTGCTGCTACCGAAAGGTTTTTATATGCCCGAATATCAATGATTATATTCTGCTTTTCGAATGTTTTATACTCATGTGTCACTTTCGTTAAAAATGAAGTTAAATCACCTTGAGTGTCTTTGATACAAACAGTATGTCCTTTTTGATCTACTTTCATTGTACTATTAATTTTATTGCTATTGAACGAATGCTATTTGGATTAGAGAATTTAATGGATTTTTGAAGCCAATAAATAAATGACCGCCATACGGATAGCAACGCCATTTTCAACTTGATTCAAAATCACCGATTGTTTAGAATCGGCAACATCTGAAGTAATTTCTACACCACGGTTTATAGGGCCTGGGTGCATAATTATTATTTCCTTATTGAGTGAATCGAGCAATGTTTTATCCAATCCGTATTGTTGTGCATATTCCCGTGTGGAAGGAAAAAAATTCACATCCATTCTTTCATTTTGAACCCGCAACATATTTGCTACATCGCACCATTCTAATGCTTTACGTAAATTAGGCTCTACTTTTACTCCAAGTGATTCTATATGACGTGGAATGAGTGTTTTTGGTCCACAAACCTTAACTTCGGCACCCTGCATTTGCAAAGCATATATATTCGAAAGCGCTACACGTGAGTGCAAAATATCTCCAACAATAACTACTTTTTTACCTGCTACATCACCCAATTTTTCTCGGATAGAATAACTGTCTAACAAAGCTTGTGTGGGATGTTCGTGTGCCCCATCACCGGCATTTACGATACTGGCTTTTACATTTTGCGACAAGAAATGAGCCGCTCCAGGATTAGAATGTCGCATCACCACCATATCTACTTTCATCGAAAGAATATTATTTACGGTATCGATTAGTGTTTCTCCTTTTTTTACCGAAGATTGTGCTGCCGAAAAACTAATTACATCTGCTGACAAACGTTTTTGTGCTAATTCGAAAGAAAGTTTGGTTCTTGTACTGTTTTCAAAAAAAATATTAGCAATCGTAATATCTCTAAGAGATGGCACTTTTTTTATGGGACGATTGATAACCTCCTTAAAATGGTCGGCAGTTTCAAAAATAAGGTCAATATCTTTCTTGTTGATATACTTTATACCCAATAAATGATTTACACTTAACTCGCTCATTTTTATTACTTATTATTTATTAAATAAACGGCGTCTTCACCGTCTTGTTCTTTCCAGCATACTAATACTTTTTCGTCGTTGATCGCATCTACTTGACGACCTCTATAATCAGGTTGAATCGGTAAATGACGGCTAAATCGACGATCAATGAGAACCAATAATTCTATTTCCGATGGTCTTCCAAAGGATTGAATAGCTGTTAATGCGGATCGAATGCTTCGGCCTGTATATAAAACATCGTCTATAAAAACCACTTTCTTGTTTTCGACAATTACATCTATTTGCGTTTTGTTAGCTTCTAATGGCTTGTTGGTTCTACGGAAATCGTCTCTGAAGAAGGTAATATCCAAATAACCTAAAGCAATTTTTGGAATCCCATATTCTTTTTCTAACAAATCCTTTAATCGCTCCGCCAAAAAAGTGCCTCGAGGCTGAATTCCGACCAAAATAGTATCCGAAAAATCAAGA
>CAILTC010000352.1 GCA_903837025.1 uncultured Bacteroidota bacterium
GCTATAATATTGTCTTTGAGCGAGAAATATGAAATATATGCGAAAAAAGTTTTAAGTCTGCTAGAAAATCACGAAATTCGCGCCCTAATTGACAATAGAAACGAGACCATCGGGAAGAAAATTAGAGATGCCGAAATGCAGAAAACCCCGTTTATGTTGATCGTAGGCGAGGAAGAAGAGAGAAACGGAACCATATCTATACGTCGTCATGGACAAGAAGGAAAAGGCAATGTTAGCGTTACAATTGAAGAATTTGCTGCAATTGTAAACGAAGAAATAAGCAAAACACTAAAAGTATTTACAGTTTAACTTAAATTATAAAGTCATAGCAATAAGAAGCAATAGAGGTTACCAACCTCGAGTAGAAAAAAAAGATGCCCACAGAATAAATAATCTTATTCGTGGTCTACAAGAAGTAAGACTTGTAGGTGAAAATATCGAGCCAGGAGTTTTTAAACTTTCTGAGGCCTTACGATTAGCTGACGAATTCGAACTAGATTTAGTTGAGATTTCGCCAAATGCAGAGCCACCTGTTTGTAAAATAATGGACTATAAAAAGTTCGTTTACATGCAAAAGAAACGTGAAAAAGAGCTTAAAGCAAAATCTACTCAAATTGTAGTGAAAGAGATTCGTTTTGGTCCACAAACCGATGAGCACGATTATGAGTTTAAAAGAAAGAATGCTGAAAAATTCTTGAAAGAAGGTTCTAAATTGAAAGCATTCGTTTTCTTTAAAGGACGTTCGATCATCTATAAAGATCAAGGTCAAATCTTATTATTAAGATTAGCTACCGATCTTGAAGAATTTGGAAAAGTAGAAGCCATGCCCGTTCTTGAAGGAAAAAGAATGATCATGTTTATTGCTCCTAAGAAGAAAAAATAGTTAAAATAGGCAAAAGGCATAAGGCAAAAGTTGCAAAACTAATGGCTAATGGCTAATGGCTAATTACTCAAAATAAGTAAGTAAGAATAAATTAAAACACTAGGAAAAAATGCCTAAAATGAAAACCAAATCTAGCGCCAAGAAACGATTTAAAGTTACTGGTTCTGGAAAGATTAAAAGAAAACATGCTTTCAAAAGTCACATCTTGACCAAGAAATCTAAAAAACGTAAATTAGCTTTGACACACTCAGCGCTAGTTCACAAAACAGATATGAAAAGCATCAAACAACAATTAAGAATTCTATAAGACTTCTTTAGGTTAAAACAATTTAAAATAACCTTGGAGTGGGCCATTAAGTACTTTCGATTCAATTCAAGTCGCCTTACTACAAAAAAACATAAAAATTATGCCAAGATCAGTAAATTCAGTTGCTAAAAGAGCAAGAAGAAAAAAGATAATGAAGCAAGCCAAAGGTTTCTTTGGTCGTCGTAAAAACGTTTGGACAGTTGCTAAAAATGCGGTTGAGAAAGCAATGTGCTACGCTTACCGTGACAGAAAAGTGAACAAGAGAAATTTCCGTTCTTTATGGATTCAACGTATCAACGCTGGAGCTAGATTAGAAGGAATGTCTTATTCAGAACTAATGGGAAAAATCAAAAAAAACAACATCGAATTGAACCGTAAAGTTCTTGCCGATTTAGCAATGAATCACCCAGTAGCTTTCAAAGCAATACTTAATAAAGTAAAATAAACGTTTTATCAACTCAATTTAAGATTACTTACTTATATAGAAACCCAGCCGAAAGATTGGGTTTTTTTATGCGCCATTATTAGCATAAAAATAATCAGTTTCACAAAATTTTATTTTCTACAAGAATTATCCCCTTATCCGTTAAACTCTAAACCTTACTTTTTACCTATTATCGAATAAAAA
>CAILTC010000353.1 GCA_903837025.1 uncultured Bacteroidota bacterium
CGTTTTGATTTAACCAAAGACAAAAGATATACGCTTTCGACCGCTTCCTTAAATATCGTCAAGCAAGTGCAAAATCCGTTGTATATAAAAATCTATTTGCAAGGTGATTTACCGGCCGAATTCAAGCGTTTGCAAAGCGAAACTCAAGATTTATTGGAAGAATTTCAAGCGTATAACAAAAATGTAGTTTTCGAATTTGTAGATCCTTTGGAAAACAAAGACGAAAGCATGGACAACATCAAGGAATTGTATCGAAAAGGGCTCACGCCAATAAACATCACCGTTGACGACAAAGGAAAACAATCTCAAGCAATGGTTTTTCCGTGGGCAATTGCGGTTTACAATAACAAAGAAGTCAATATTCCTTTGTTGAAAAACATTATGGGTGCTTCGACCACTCAAAAAGTGATTGGATCCGTGCAACATCTGGAATATTCGATTGCCGACGCCATCAATAAAATCACGAAAGAAAAGCAGAAAAAGGTTGCTGTTATCAAAGGAAACGGGGAACTTAAGGAAATTTACATGGCTAAATTCCTGATGCAAGTTCGCGAAAGTTATCATATCGGGCCATTTACTTTAGATTCGGTGGCAAAAAATCCATTGGGGAGTTTGGCGGCTTTAGAGAAATATGACTTGGCGATTATTGCCAAACCTACCGAAACTTTTACCGATGCCGAAAAACAAGTTTTAGATCAATATATTATTCATGGAGGAAAAACCTTGTGGCTCATTGACCAAGTAGCAATGGAAATGGACAGTTTGTACAATTCCACTGGGACCACTTTGGCGTATCCGCGGGATTTGAATTTGAATGATATGTTCTTTAAATACGGATTCCGTATCAATCCTGATTTGGTAAAAGACGAACGAGGAAGTCCCCTAAAATTAGCTACGGGAGATCCTGGAAGTTCAGCCCAATTTCAGGAATTCAACTGGAAATTTGCACCACAGGTTTATCCTGAAAGCAAGCATCCGATTGTGAAGAATTTGGGTGGAATCAAATTCGATTTTGCCTCTCCGATTGATACTCTAAAAAACGGAATCAAGAAAACGGTCTTGTTACAATCGTCACAATATTCGAGAAAAATAGGTTCACCGGCAGAAATTAATTTGAATATGGTTTCTGAAGAAACTTCTCCCAAAGAGTATTTAAATAAGGGAAATATGCCCCTTTCGGTTTTATTGGAAGGTTCTTTCCATTCGATGTTTGAAAATAGAGTTTTACCATTCGCCCTGAAAAATTTCGAAAATAAAGGAACAGCTACTAAAATGATTGTCGTTTCGGATGGGGATATTATTCGGAATCAATTGGATAAAAACGGACAACCCGTAGAATTAGGTTACGACCAACGATCAGGAAACTTGTATGATAACAAAGATTTTCTGTTGAATTGTGTCAATTATTTATTAGACGATAACGGACTTATTAACATTCGAAGCAAAGATTTGGATTTGCCTTTATTGGATAAAGAAAAAGTATATGCAAATTATAGCCTAATACAAATCCTAACTATCGGGCTTCCAATTACAATTTTGATGCTTTTTGGTGGTTTATTTACCTTTCTCCGAAAAAGGAAATATGCGAAGTAATGTTAATAAAAAAAGTTTTAATCTTAAAATAGTTTACGATATATTTGTAGCTAGTATAATTTAGGAAATAGTCTAAAATATATACCAAAAAAAATAAAACAAAACAGATGAAATTTATAGTATCGAGTTCTTATTTACTAAAACAATTGCAAGTTTTAGGAAGCGTTATCAACAGTAGCAATACTTTGCCTATTTTAGATAACTTCCTTTTTGAATTAGACAACAATGCCTTAACGGTTTCGGCTTCGGATTTAGAAACTACAATGTCTGCCACTTTAGATATTGATTCTACCAGTAAAGGAAGCGTTGCGGTTCCTGCAAAATTGCTTTTAGAGATCTTAAAAACTTTTCCGGAACAACCGTTGACTTTCACTGTTGAAGAAAATAGCACGATCGAAATTAGTTCTAATTCAGGAAAATATGCATTGGCGTATGCTCCTGGTGATGAGTTTCCAAAAGCTGTAAATCTTGATGAACCTTCAGTGACATTAGTTCCTGCCGATGTTTTGGCAACAGCCATAAGCAAAACGATTTTTGCAGCCGGAAATGATGATTTGCGTCCGGTAATGTCTGGTGTTTTCTTCCAGTTTTCTCCACAAGGATTGACATTTGTAGCCACTGACGCTCACAAATTAGTGAAATATGCTCGTACTGATGTAACAGCTTCGCAAGTTGCCGATTTCATTATGCCAAAGAAACCTTTGACCATTTTAAAAAATATTTTGGGTGCTTCAGATGCAGAAGTTAAGATTGAATACAACGATTCGAATGCTACTTTTTCTTTCGACAATTATATATTAATGTGTCGTTTGATTGA
>CAILTC010000354.1 GCA_903837025.1 uncultured Bacteroidota bacterium
TAAATTATCTAATACTTCATCATCTACCTTTGATTTACCAGCAACGGCTTTAGTCAACTTTGAAAAGAAAGTTATTTTTGATTTTTCTAAACCTTTGTCTAAGGTTTGCTTTTTCTCTGAAGAAAATATTTTTTTAAAAAAACTCATTTTATATAGAATTTACAATAAAGGATTTACTAATAGACATTTAGAAATCATTAGCCTATTATACTCAATAAAAAATTGACAGCAATCCATTTCTGACTGTAAATATAAAAAATAAAAAAGCTACTTCCGAATGAAAGTAGCTTTTCTATAAAATGCTTTTGTTAATTATTTCTTTTTCAAGAAACCATCAACCTCTTCAGGAGTCATAATTGATTCTACGAATGTATATGCACCTGTTTTTGGAGATTTCACCATTTTGATGGCTTTTGATAATCTCTTAGAAGATGTCTGTAACGATGCTACGGTTTTCTTTGCCATGATTCAAATGTTATTTGTTTTTTAAAAATTTCCAAATGGGATCATTTGAGAATTTTATAAAATCGCTAATTATTATTTAATTTCTTTGTGAACAGTTACTCTTTTCAAGATTGGATTAAATTTTTTAATCTCTAATCTGTCTGGAGTATTTTTTTTGTTCTTTGTTGTTATGTATCTTGAAGTTCCCGCAACACCTGATGTTTTGTGTTCAGTACATTCTAAAATTACCTGGATTCTATTCCCTTTCTTTGCCATCTTGCTATTTTTTTATTTTGGAATAAGATTATTTAATAAATCCTTCTGACTTCGCTTTTTTCAAAACTGCAGCAATTCCATTTTTGTTAATTGTTTTTATCGTAGATGCTGCTACTCTTAGAGTAATCCATCTATCTTCTTCTGGAAGATAAAAACGCTTTTTAACTAAGTTTACAGAAAATTTTCTCTTAGTTTTATTCATAGCGTGAGAAACGTTATTTCCTACCATCGCTCTTTTACCTGTAAGGTCACAAACTCTTGACATTATTGTTATCTTTTATCGTTATTCAAAATCAGGGTGCAAAGAAAAGAAAAATAAACCTATTAACCAACAAAATTATTGCAGATTTTTTAAAATTTCTTTTCGCAACATTTCCAAGCTCTTAATTACAGCCCTATCTATCACTTTCTCACGGGGTTGGCCAAAATTAAACTCTTCGACAATTATATTATTTGGCGTTGCCAATGCAATGAAAACAGCTCCAACCTCAGCATTTGTATCTCCTTTCGTCGGACCGGCATTTCCAGTTGTTGCAATTGCGTAATCGGTTTTCATTATGCTTTTTACGTTAATTGCCATTTGTTTTGCCACTTCGGCACTCACCACCGAATGTTTTTTTATCAAATCTTCCGAAATTCCCAAGACCGAAATTTTAGTTTCTGTAGCATACGAAACCACACTTCCTTTGAAATAATTTGAAGCCCCAGAAACCGATGTCAACAACTGAGCAATATTGCCACCTGTACAACTTTCGGCGGTTGAGACGGTTTTATTTTGTTGTTTCAAAAGATTCCCTACAACCGTTTCGAGCGTTTCGCCATCATCAAAACCTACAATAATATCGCCTATAATTTTCGTTAATGAAATTACATTCTCTTCGATGGATCTCTCTAATAATTCTTTATCTGTTCCTCTTGCCGAAAGTCGCAAACGCACACTTCCGGGATTTGGCAAATAAGCTAATTTGATGCAATCCGGTAAATTATCTTCCCAACTTTCTATTCTTTCGGCAACCATGCTTTCACCTTGACCGTAAGTAAGGATTGTTTTGTGAAGAATATAAGGGCGTTTGTATTCTCGAACGACTTTTGGAATGATTTCGTTTTCGACTAGATATTTCATTTCGAAAGGAACTCCCGGAAGCGAAATAAAGACTGTATTTTCTTTCTTCATCCACATTCCTGGCGCGGTACCAACTTGGTTATGAAGTACGGTACATTTAGACGGAACGAGCGCTTGATCCTTATTAATTTGCGTAATGGTACGCTTATAAAATCCTTCGATTAGATGCGTAACATGCTTGAGAACAGCGTCATCAACAACCAACTCATCTTCGAAATAATCGCAGAAGGTTTTCTTGGTAACATCGTCTTTTGTCGGACCAAGTCCGCCTGTGATTATTACTAAATCAACTTTATTTTGTAGCTGGTTGAAGGTATCTAAAATATGTTGCTTGTTATCGCTTATGGAAATCATTTCATGAACATCGACGCCAATTCGGTCTAATGATTTTGCTATAAAAGCAGAATTGGTATCGACAATTTGTCCTATTAGAATTTCATCGCCAATGGTTATTATGGTTGCTTTCATTTGGAGGTTTGAAGTTAGAAGTTAGAGGTATTTCTGGTGATATTGAAATTTGAAATAGCCCTGATGGAAGAGGAAAGCTTTTTGCGGGAAATTACTATTTTTTCTAAATAAAAAAGAGCGACCAACGGAAGCTCCTTTTTTATTTTTTTTTAGAAAAAAAGTAATTTTCAAAAAAACTTGAAACATACAGCAGGAATAGCTTCTTACAAATCGAAATCTTTTTTCAATTCTTTGACAGCCTCGCTGACTTGATTCTTAACGCTCTTGAATGTTTCTTTTATTTCTTTCTTCTCACCTTCGGCTTTTGTCCAAGCTTCGATTTGAAGAATTTCTTCAAAAGCCACTTTTAAACCAAGCAAATCGAGTGTTGGCTTAACTTTGTGCGCATAAGCATAAGCATGTTTATGATCTTTCTTTTTGATTCCTTCCTTTATTTGAAGTAAATCTTCGGGAACTTCTGTAACAAATAAAGTGACAATTTGTATAACAAATTCCGGGTCGTTATCTGAAAGTGCGTACACTTTTGCTAGGTTGTAATGTAAAGCCATTAAAGTTATTTTATTTGTATCCTAAATAGTTTATTTCCTTCTAAAAACCCTTCTAAAACATCTTCTGTTTTCACAGCTGCAACTCCTTCTGGCGTTCCTGTGAAAATAATATCGCCAATTTTAAGGGTGAAATATTGCGATACGAAAGAAATCAGTTCATCAATTTTCCACAACATGTGACTTGTATTGCCTTTTTGAACGGTTTTATTATTATTTGTTAATTCAAAAGTAATATTTTCCATCGAATTAAATTGACTTTTTGGTAAAAAATCTCCAATTACAGCCGAACCATCAAACGCTTTCGCCTTCTCCCACGGCAATCCTTTTGCCTTCAATTGATCTTGAAGATCACGTGCTGTAAAGTCAATTCCTACGCTTATTTCATCATAATATTTATGAGCAAACTTGGCGTCGATATATTTGCCAACCTTGTTGATTCGAACAATTATTTCAATTTCGTGATGAATTTCATTTGAAAATTCAGGAATCACAAAAGGATGTTGCTTGAGCAAAATTGCCGAATCGGGTTTCATAAAAACAACAGGCTCCGAAGGTCGTTCGTTTTGCAACTCTTGAATATGATTGACATAATTCCTACCAATGCAGATGATTTTCATTCTTTTCAGATTTCGGGTAGCGGGTATCAGGTTTCAGGTTGCAATATGCTATCTAAAACCTGCAATCTGCTACTATTTAGTATTTAATTTTCTAAGTTTAATTGCCGTTAAAACTTTCTTAGTATATAACGGAAAATCTGCGTTTTGAATCCAGCTGAAATAACCTGGTTCTGTTTCGAGAACCTTATCTACTTTTACGCCCTTGTGTTTTCCGAAGTTAAAAATTTCGTCTCCTTCTTCATCAAAAGCAATCATTCCTGCAAAATCGGCTATTTTTTTTCGGGTTGTAAATTCAGAAAGCAATTTCATGTCATTTTCCAATTCTGGATAACGATCTAATTGCGCTTTCATAATCTCGTAAGTCGCCATGGTATCAGCCTCGGCAGAATGTGCGTTTTCGAGACTTTGACCGCAATAAAATTTTAAGGCAGCGCTCAATGTTCGTTCTTCTTTTTTATGAAAGATCGTTTGCACATCGACTGAAACTCGGTTTTTCATATCAAAATCGACTCCAGCACGAAGCAATTCTTCAGCCAATAACGGTATATCAAAACGATCCGAATTATAGCCTGCCAAATCCGAATCCCTAATCATATTGTAAACCTGCGAAGCCAATTCTTTGAATGTGGGTTCGTTAGCTACTTTTTCATCACTGATTTTATGAATCGCAGTAGATTGTGGTGGAATTGGAATTGTTGGATTGACCAACCACGTTTTACTTTCTTTATTTCCGTTGGGAAAAACTTTGAAGATTGCTATTTCGACAATTCTATCTTTGGCGACATCAATCCCAGTGGTTTCAAGGTCAAAAAAGCAAATTGGTTTATTGAGTTTAAGTTCCATTTAAAATTTTTAGAATGACAAATATATAATTTTGAGGTTACTGTTTATCGATTATTTGAAAAGTTTTAGACAAAAATCAAAAAACCCAACGAGCCTTTAAAACTGTTGGGTTTTCTCTATTTTTATATCGTATCGATTAGAAATTTCTATCCACATCAAATGCTTCTAAGTATTCGGCAACCCGTTTTACGAAGCTTCCGCCCAAGGCACCATCTACAACCCGATGGTCGTAACTGTGCGAAAGAAACATTTTTTGACGGATTCCGATAAAATCACCTTCGGGAGTTTCAATTACCGCAGGCACTTTTCGGATGGCACCAAGAGCAAGAATTCCCACTTGTGGTTGATTTATTATTGGCGTTCCAAAAACGCTTCCAAAAGTCCCTACATTTGTTACCGTATAAGTTCCGCCTTGTGTATCATCTGGTTTTAGCTTGCCTATTTTGGCACGATTTCCTAGATCATTCACAGCTTTGGCCATTCCTACCAAATTCAATTGATCCGCATTTTTGATAACAGGAACAATCAGGTTTCCGTTGGGCAATGATGCCGCCATTCCAAGGTTTATATTTTTCTTTTTGATAATAAAATCACCGTCAACAGCAATGTTCATCATCGGAAAATCTTTCAACGCTTTGGCAACAGCCTCCATAAAAATTGGCGTATACGTTAACTTCTCACCTTCTCTTTTTTCGAAATCGAATTTGACTTTATCTCGCCATTTTACAATATTGGTTACATCGACTTCGATAAAGGATTGCACGTGCGCCGATGTTTGTATAGATGCCACCATATAACCAGAAATCAGCTTGCGCATTCGATCCATTTCTATGATTTCGTCGCCACCGTTCAAAGAGGTGGTTGCGGGCTGCGGCTTAGGAGTTACAGGTTGTGATGGAATAGCTACTTTCACAGCTTCTACAACACTTGGCACATCAGTACTTCTATTTTTTATGTAATTTAAAATATCTTCTTTGGTTACTCTTCCTTCTTTTCCCGAACCTAAAATAGTATCTAATTCCGCAAGCGAAATCCCTTCTTCCTTGGCGATATTTTTGACCAATGGCGATAAGAATTTTTCAGAATCGGAAAAATTAATCGGTGCAGCAACTGCTTCTTTAGCTACTTCTATTGTTTTTTCAATTGCCGCAACTTCAACAGGTACAACAACTTCTTGTTTCGTAGTTTTCAGAACAGCATCAGCATCGGTTTCGATAATAGCAATCGTTTGACCAACTTTAACCAAATCATCTTTGCCGAATAATTGTTCAACCAAAACACCCGAAACCTCGCTTGGCACTTCACTATCCACCTTATCGGTTGCGATTTCTAGTACAGCTTCATCGGCTTCGATTTTGTCGCCAACTTGTTTCAACCAATTTGTGATGGTCGCTTCCGCAACACTTTCTCCCATTTTTGGAAGTTTTAATTCAAATCTTGCCATATTGTTACCTATGAAGGCGGTTTTAGTTTTCTGCTTGCAAAATTAGTGATTATTTTTAGTTATTGGCTGCTAATTGATAGTTTTTGGATAAATCTCAAATCTCAAAACTAACTTCTAAAATCTGAAATCTTAATAACTTCTCCCCTATCAAAACTACTATTGCTACCAATCACAAAATCAGTCCATTTAGGAATAATTTTAAAAGTAAAACCTTTGTTTTTATTGTCTTCGAAAGCTTGAATAATATCCTTAAAATCAATAAATTTTTGATCGAAAATAATTTCTAAGTTTCCGTTTTCTAAAAATGCTTTCGATTCACTTTGAAGCCGGACTGGCTTTTTGAATTGATATTCTAATTTTTCTCTTAAAATCTCGTCATCAGAAACGAACACATAATTAGCTGGTGTTACTTTTGGCTTCGGTTTTCCTTGTAGCGTTTTCACCAAGGAAAAAAATACAATTCCCAACTTCATAAAAAATGTAAACAAAAAAGACACTCGAAAATGCTTCTTATAAAAGAAATTCATTGCTTCCTGAAAGCGTTTCATATAGGTTCCGTCCTTCACCGTGCTTTCTCCTTTATAATGAATGACGGTGGTATCATGAAAATAATAATTCGATTTTCCTTGCTGCAAAGCCATATAACTCAAATCAATATCATCCGAATACATAAAGCAATTTTCGTCGAAACCACCAATTTCATTATACAAATCGCGCTTCATAACCATAAAAGCGCCAACAAGAATATCGACTTTTCCGGTTTGATTTTCGTTTAAATGTTCGGCATAATATGAATTAAAGAACCTTGATTTTGGGAAAAACTGGTATAATCCTGTGATTTTGGTAAACGCAACCCAAGGCGTCGGAGTTCCTCGTTTGCTTTCTGGTAGAAAATTTCCGGTTCCGTCAATGAGTTTTACGCCAATGATTCCCAAGTCTTTTTGATTTTTGGCAAAAGCCAACACTTTCGTAAAAGTATCTTCGGCAACAACAGTATCCGGATTGAGAATACATATATATTCGCCTTTTGCTTGACTTACGCCACTATTATTACCTTTAGGAAAACCTGAATTTTCTTTATTTTCGATACGTTTCACATTCGGAAAACGCTCTTTTAGCATGGCGCAACTAGTGTCTTGAGAATTATTGTCGATCACAATAATTTCGGCATCGATGTTTTTTATGGCGCTTTCGACGCTTAAAACGCATTGCTCTAGAAAATAGCGCACGTTGTAATTGAGAATGATAACGGATAGTTGCATAAAAAGAAATTAATGGGATTGGTGCAACATTTTTTTAAGCTGTTTTGGATTTTGCTTGTTGTTCCAAAATAAAATTAAGTCGATTTGAGATTTATCTTCAATAATTTTATAATACAAGGTGGTTTGTTTTGAAATTACTAATGACGAACAATTATTTTTGGAATTATAAATTCCGATAGTAGCATTTTTTGACAAGCGTTCTAAATTTTCATGTACTAATAAAGCAAATTTATCAACTTCAATTTGATTCCATTTCCTGAAAATAAAATCAATTTCTTCCGAAAATGTAATTTCAGACAATGGTTCCCAATTAATCTTGAACATTTTTATTTGAAATTATATTTCAATTTCATTTCTGCCCATACTTCTTCATGAGGTCTTCCCAAACCCATTTTACTTTGTTCCAAACCTATTGCCAACAATTGCTGCAACAAGATTTCTTGTTCATCAGTATTGGATGGATCTAGTTTGTCTTCAAAATTTGTTTTATACTCCGTTGAGGGTTCTTGAACAAGATCCTGTTTTTTGTCCGTCGCATTTTTCTTAGGCTTGTTCATAATCAACACTTTTAAAAATCAAATATACAAAAAAAGCAATCCATTGTTATTGTAAAACTTCACAAACTAAAAAGTGTTAAATTCAAATTTTAAAAATAATCGAGCTTAATTGTATCTTAAATAAGCATTCATGTTATTTTTAAAAGCATACTTTTGATTTTCAAATATAGATTTAGATGTGCAAAATTTTTATCCTTTTCGTTATTATTTCGACTAGCGGTTACGCCCAAATTTTAGGTTGTACCGATCGCTTAGCTAAAAATTTCGAACCAAATGCAACAGAAAATGATGGCAGCTGTTTGTATGCTTCGGCAAAAGTAAAGCCAAAATCTACTCAAAAATTAAGTGATGTTTTAATAGAAACTTCGGGTTTAATTGCTTTTGATGATTTGTTATGGACGCACAATGACGATCATGACACGACAATTTACGGATTGAATACGAAAGGCGAAATCAAGCGAAAAATTAATTTAAAAAAGGTGAAAAATAACGACTGGGAGGAAATTTCGCAAGACAGTAGCTATATTTACATTGGCGATTTTGGGAATAATTACCAAGGAAACAGAACCGATTTGAAGATATTAAGAATCGAAAAAAAATCGTTTTTGACAAATACTCCAGTGATTGATACTATTGCTTTTTCGTATGAAAATCAAACTGACTTTACGGTTCAAAAACCACAAAAAACTGATTTTGACTGTGAAGCTTTTGTAGTTTGTAAAGAGGGGATTTATTTGTTTACCAAACAATGGATCTACCAAAAAACGAGCGTCTATTATTTATCTAAAAGCCCTGGATCCCAAATTGCAAAACTAAAAGAAACCATAGATGTTCAAGGATTAATCACTGGCGCAACAGCATTACCGGCAAATAAAGGAATTGTTCTGAGTGGATATTCAAAATTATTGCAGCCATTTATATACCTATTGTCGGATTATAAAAACAATGCTTTTGCCACTGGAAATAAACGAAAAATCAAAATTAAACTTCCTTTTCATCAAATTGAAGGAATTGCAACCCAAGACGGATTGCTGTTCTATCTTACGAATGAAGCCACAGTTAGGAAACCTTTTATAAATACACCTCAACAAATACATACTATAGATTTGAGTTTGTTTTTGAAAAATTAAAAGATTGCTTCCTGCCGCACAATAACTTACTTTTGCAAAAAATTACACTTGTGAATTACTTTTTAAGTTTTTTTTTGGGGCAGCATACCCATCGAGCTCCCGCAAATTAGGAGCTCATTTTAAATATCAAAGGCGTTCAAAACAGTTAATTTTCATCGAGCCATTTATGTAGTATTATATCTAAATCAGATTGTAGTATTGGTTTTGATAAATAATCATTCATTCCGGATTCAATACATTTCTCTTTATCTCCTGACATTATTCCAGCGGTTACTGCTATTATAGGAACATTGTTAGATTTTTTTAATTTTCTAATTTCTTTAGTCGCTTCAAATCCATTTTTATTTGGCATCTGAATATCCATCAAAATAATATCCGGTTTAGTTTTTTTATATTCTTCAATTGCTTGATTGCCATCTTTAGCTTCAATTATGGTACAATTAGAAACTATTGTTGTTATTAATTTCTTAATGAGTAGCATATTGATTTTATTATCTTCAACTATTAAAAATTTTTTATTCTTAATAGTGTAATTTTTGCCAATTAAATCAAGAGGGATTTCGTTAGATGATACAATATCATTACTATCCAAAGGTTCAGGTTTTTTAAATTTAATAAAAAAGAAAAAATTACTTCCATCGCCATATTGACTGATTAATTTTAGTTTACTATTCATTAATTTTAAAAGCTGGTTTGAAATTGCTAATCCCAATCCGGGTCCTCCAAATTTTCTATTTGTA
>CAILTC010000355.1 GCA_903837025.1 uncultured Bacteroidota bacterium
AGCCGATTATTCTTCTTTTCGATATTGGACAGCTGGAATTTTTAATAAGCAGTTTATGATTCAAACTACGGGGCAATACAAAGGATATCCGTTGCGACATTCGTTGAGTGACGTTGGTTTTAGCGACCACTTTCCAGTTTATATTTATTTGATAAAAGAAGTGAAATAATTGTTTTAAATTAGCTGAAATAATAATGGTTTTCGGAACCAAATTCTATAAAGCAATTTAAAACTACCCCAAAATGAAACATTTAATTCTTGTATTTCTTCTGATTTTCTCTGCAAATTGTTTTTCTCAAGACACCATCACAACGGCCAAGGCCAAAGATTATATGGATAAAATGGTTTGTCTCAAAGGAAAAGTAGCGTCTTTTAAACTGGCTTCCGAAGGGAAAAATATTAATTACATCAACATTGACAAAGCCTATCCGGACAATATATTTAGTGTCATAATCACCAATAGTTATTTGGAGCAACTCAACATAAAAATTGAGGATTTATTAAACAAGGTTATTTATGTAAAAGGGACTATAAATACCTATAAAAACGATCCAAAACAACTCCCTCAAATTTTCAATCCGATTAGTATTGAGGTACAAAAAGAATAGTTTTTAATTTATTTTGTCTCATGAAAAAAATATTTTAGGAGGCGGTAATTCGCTTTTATCTCTTATATTTGTATAAAAATATAACAATTATAACAAAAAAAGTTACAATGATAACAATCGCCAATCCATTCGGAATCGATTCTGCCTTAAAACAGTTAGGAATCGAAGCTATAAATGAAGGAACTTCAACCGGATCAAATAGTTTTGCAAACGGAAAAATAATCGAAAGTTATTCGCCTGCAGATGGCGCTTTGATTGCAAAAGTAAAAACATCTTCGAAAGAAGATTACGAGAAAGCGATGCAAAAAGCTTCCGAAGCTTACCTAGAATGGCGCATGATTCCTGCTCCAAAAAGAGGGGATATCGTTCGGCAAATAGGCGATGAATTGCGAAAATTTAAAGAACCTTTGGGAAAATTGGTTTCCTACGAAATGGGAAAAAGTCTGCAGGAAGGCTATGGCGAAGTTCAGGAAATGATCGATATCTGCGATTTTGCCGTTGGTTTATCCCGCCAATTATACGGATTAACGATGCATTCGGAGCGACCACAGCACCGCATGTACGAGCAATATCACCCGATAGGCGTTGTTGGAATCATTTCGGCATTCAATTTTCCTGTGGCGGTTTGGAGTTGGAACGCCATGATAGCCCTAGTTTGTGGTGATGTTGCGATTTGGAAACCAAGTTCAAAAACGCCTTTATGTGGTGTCGCTTGCCAGAATATTATCAAAACCGTTTTACAGAAAAACAATATTCCGGAAGGGGTGAGTTGCTTGGTGACAGGAAACGAATCGGGAGATTTAATAAATAACGACAAAAGAATTTCGTTGGTTTCCTTCACGGGATCTACACGAATTGGGCGCCACGTATCGAAAACCGTTGCAGAACGTTTTGGAAACACGATTCTCGAATTGGGAGGAAACAATGCCATAACCGTTTCGGAACATGCCGATATTAGTATGGTTTTGGTCGGAGCCGTTTTTGGAGCTGTCGGGACTGCGGGACAACGTTGTACTTCGACCCGCCGACTCATCATTCACGAAAGTGTATATGACAAAACGATCAGCGTTTTGCAAAATGCGTATAGCCAATTGAAAATCGGAAATCCATTGGACGAAAATAATCATGTTGGGCCACTTATCGACAAAGGGGCTGTTCAGGATTATTTGAATGCCATTGAAAGTGCTATTCAAGAAGGTGGGAAAATAATTGTTGATGGAGGTCTTGTTGAGGGAACTGGATACGAAAGTGGCTGTTATGTAAAACCGTGTATTATCGAAGCCGAAAATCATTTTGATATTGTACAAACCGAAACTTTCGCGCCAATCTTATATGTAATGAAATACAAAACCATTGAAGAAGCGATTGCTTTGCAAAACGGAGTTCCGCAAGGACTTTCGTCTTCAATATTCACAAACAGCATGCGAGAAATGGAATTATTTCTTTCGCAATCGGGTTCGGATTGTGGCATTGCCAATGTAAATATTGGAACCTCAGGTGCCGAAATCGGTGGTGCTTTTGGCGGAGAAAAAGAAACTGGTGGCGGACGCGAATCGGGTTCCGATGCTTGGAAAGCCTATATGCGACGACAAACAAATACCATCAATTACGGAACACAACTTCCGCTGGCACAAGGAATAAAATTTGATTTGTAAGTTTAAATAATTTCCATAAAAAAAGCGGCAAGATCTAAATCAAGCCGCTTTTTTGTTGTTGTTTTCAAACTAGTTCATATTGAATGATGCTCCAATATTAAATGTAACTTGAATTATTATAATCTAAGTTATTCGTATTGTATTTCGCAATTGGAAAAGACAATTCTGAAAAAAATCCGAATCCTCTTGAAATAAAATAACGCGCGCCAAGATGACCTCCAAAATTTTTCAAACCTAAATTCAGACCTGGATAAACATCTAATTTTGGATCAATTTTGATAACATTTCCTATGTTGGCATTTAATCTTAATTTGGCGTCAAAACGATCCAGAAAAGGTACATTTTTTATATTGGTTCCTTCTAATAAATAAGAAGCCAAGATTCCCACCGAAATATTTTCTCCCAAACCATAGTCAGATGAAGCTTGAATTCCTGTTCCGCCGTTCTGAATATTCATTCCTAAGCTAAATTTCGAATCTCCTAATCCTCTAAATGCTTGAGCATTTACGATACAAAATGCACCTAATAATAGTAATGTGAATATTTTTCTCATGGTTTTTGTTTTTTTTGTAAATGTAGTATTTTTTTTAGTTTCTTCCTTTTTCAGTTGGGTATAAACTTGGTAAAGATTCGCTTTGCCAAAATTGTTTAGTATCGACATCCATAATGGTCAAAGGGCCTTTAAAAGCAGCACCGGTATCTACATTCCAAACATTAGCCATACGAACCGGCGTCGTTTTATTAATTCTAGAAACGGGCGTGTGACCAATGAAAATTTCTTTGTATAAAGTGAACCGTTTTGGATAATATAAATCATCCGTTTTTATCTTTTTATCCAATGATAATGCGGTTTCCCAAA
>CAILTC010000356.1 GCA_903837025.1 uncultured Bacteroidota bacterium
CTTTGAAAATCGATTTAAACGACAAACAAATTCAAATTCTTGAAGTAGCCGAAACGCTATTTGCTGAGAAAGGATTTGACGGTACTTCGATTCGGGATATTTCGAAAGAAGCGAAGATCAACATCGCCATGGTTTCGTATTATTTTGGAAGCAAGGAAAAATTATTAGAATCGTTAATAATATTCAAAACTTCCGGTCTCAAAATGCATCTGGAGCTTTTATTGGAAGAAAATCTCGAGCCAGTAGACAAAATGAACAAGCTTATTCAACTTTATATCAATAGAATAAACTGTAACAGAGGTATTTATAGAATTTTACATTTTGAATTATCATCAAAAAAGCATGAATTTCACCTTGAAACTTTTGCAGAAATAAAAAAAGTTAATTTACGTTCATTAGAGCTCATTATACATGAAGGACAAGCGAAAGGCGTTTTTAGAAAAGATGTTATTATTCCGCTAATAACACCAACGATTTTGGGGACTTTTTTCCACTTTCAGATGAATAAGCCCTTTTTTGAAGAATTATTAGATTTAAAAACAGAAGAATTATATAACAATTACATACAAAACGATTTGACAAAGCACATTCAACAAACCATTAAAGCCCTTTTGATATATGAAAATTAGTCAATTATTACTATTTGGGGTTTACTTTATTGGAATTTCAACTATAGATGCACAAGAAAAAAAGTACTTGACACTCGACGAAGCCGTGCAAATGGCTTGGAACAAAAGTAATGACGTCATCTTAGGAAATACCAGAGTAAACACAAAAAAATACGAATTACAAGCTGCCAAAAACAGCCAGTATCCCGATTTGAAAGCGTCCGGTCAATTCCAACATTTGACTAAAGCTACAATAGATTTGAAAAGCAGTAGTAGTAGCGGTAGTAGCACTACTCCTCCACTTGTAGATCGCTTGATACTTGGGCAAATTAATGCCAGTATTCCTGTTTTTCAAGGATTCAAAATACAAAACAACATCAATGTTTCGGAAAATCTTTATGAAGCCGAATCTGCAAAATCAAAGCAAACAAAGGAAGAAATTGCGATGAGAGTTGTAGAATATTATGCGAGTTTGTATAAATCTCAAAAAACGCTTGAAATCCTGAAAGAAAATCAGAAGCGAGCGGAACAAAGGGTTTATGATTTTGGCGAAATGGAAAAAAACGGAATTATTCCAAGAAATGATTTACTGAAATCACAATTACAAGTTTCGAAAATACAGCTTTCGATTGATGAAACAACTAATAATTTGAGTATTGTCAATTATTATTTGGTTACGCTTTTGAAATTACCTGCCGAAACAAAAATAGAGGTTAGAGAAAGTGATTTTACTAACTTTAAAATGGACAATATCCCAACGGATGAGAAACCAGCACTCGAAAACCGCAAGGATTTAGATGCGATGCGTTTTCAGGAAAAAGCGAGTAAAGCAAGTGTTAAAATTGCTAAAAGCGCTTATTATCCGTCGGTTATGCTAATTGGTGGTTACACAACATTAGATGTACGAAATTTAATAAATGTTCAAAACGCAATGAATTTTGGTGTGGGCGTTTCGTATGATTTGAGTGATATCCTAAAGAATGGGACGAATGTAAAAGTAGCCGAAAGCAGATCGATTGAAGTACAAAATTCGCAAGAAATCCTTACCGATGCCATTAAAATACAAGTGCGACAAGCGATAGAAAACTATGATTTGTCATTAAAACAAAGTCAGGTGTATCATGAAGCCTTTGATCAAGCATCGGAAAATTACCTAATTGTAAAAGACAAATATGACAATGGACTTTCGGACACGAATGATTTACTCGAAGCCGATGTTGATCAGCTGAGTTCTAAAATCAATACCGCATTAGCAAAAGCCAATATCATTCAAAAATATTACGAATTACTTTCGGCAACAGGACAATTATCTCAATCTTTCAATCTTTCAAAAATATAATCAATCCGCCTCATGGAAAAGAAAAAAACAAATAAAAAATTCATAATAATCATTGTGGTTTTGGTAATTTTAGGAATTACTTACGGTAGTATCAAATACATTCATTCCCTATCTCACGAAGGAACAGATGATGCACAAATCGAGAAAAACATGAACCCAATTATTCCTAAAGTTTCAGGATATGTAAGCAAAGTTTATGTAAAAGATAATGCTTTTGTAAAAAAAGGAGATACCTTATTTACGATTGATACCCGTGATTTTCAATTGAAAATTGAAGAAGCAAATGCAGCATTAGTAGCCGCCGAAAGCGGATTTGAAGTAGCAAAAGCAGACACAGGAAGTGCGATGGCAAGTATTTCGGCTTCGGATGCAAATGTGCGTACAGCAGGTGGAAATATCGAATCGGCTAAAATTAGATTGGGAAGAATTGCAAGCGATTATGTTCGATATGACAATTTATACAAAAACCATTCGATTACCAAGCAACAATATGAGCAAGCTTTGGCTGCCAAACAAGAGGCTGAAAATCAGGTTCGAATTTTGCAACAACAAGAAAAAGCAAGCTCTTTTCAAAAAACAGCAGTAGTTGCGAAATCGAAAGTTTCGGATAAACAAGCTGAAGTGGCTGCTGCCAATATCAAAAAAGCAAAAGCACAATTGGATGCCGCAAAATTAAATTTATCTTATACCGTTGTTACTGCAGCAATTGATGGTCAAGTTTCGAAAATTGAAATTCAAGCGGGACAATTAATACAACCTGGACAATCGTTGTTTTATATCATCAATAATACAACTGCTTGGGTAATTGCCAATTTTAAGGAAACACAATTAGACAAAATGGTTATTGGTCAAAAAGTGACGATAAAAGTAGATGCGTATCCGGACTATGATTTTCAAGGGGAAATTGCTTCTTTTTCGCCAGCAACAGGTTCTGTATTTTCTTTGTTACCTCCTGATAATGCAACGGGTAACTTCGTAAAAACAATTCAAAGATTACCAGTTAAAATAAGCTTGAATGCATCGAACGATGCCAAAAAAATAGAATTACTTCGTCCGGGAATGAATGTAAATGTTGATGTTCATTTGAATTAAGATTTTAGTGAAAAAAGATTGAAGATTTTTGATTAACGATTTTTGACCCGAGAGCTTGCTCGAACTGGCGAAGCAAATCAAAAATAGTTAATATACAATCAAAAATCCCTTATTTCATTGTACTCGCATGAGGGATTACTTCACTTAATGTTCCTTTTATTGGAGTTCAGAGAACTTCGTTTGTAGTGGAGCTCTTTTGAGAGGGGTGCGCCCAAAAAAGGCAACAATCTGACGAAAAAAAAAGACAAAATAATTAACATAAATAATATAAATCGTGGAAGACGAATTAGTAGAATATGGTTTCAGGAGGGTTATTATTACAATAACTGCTGTACTATGCGCCTTGCTTGAAATCGTGGATACCACAATTGTAAACGTGGCTTTGAACAATATGCGCGGTAGCCTTGGTGCTACACTGACGGATATTGCTTGGGTCATTACGGCTTATGCAATTGCAAACGTAATCGTGATCCCAATGACGAGTTGGCTTTCGCAGCAATTTGGTCGTCGAAATTATTTTGCAGTTTCTATTATTATTTTTACTGTTGCCTCGTTTTTGTGTGGTAATGCCACTAATATTTGGGAACTCGTAGCCTTTCGATTTATTCAAGGTCTAGGCGGTGGTGCTCTATTAGTAACGGCTCAAACCATCATTACCGAAAGTTATCCTGCAGCAAAGAGAGGAATGGCACAAGCTATTTATGGGATGGGTGTAATCGTAGGTCCGACGCTTGGACCGCCTTTGGGAGGCTATATTGTAGATCACTTTTCTTGGCCTTTTATTTTTTACATCAACATTCCAATTGGTATTGTCGCAACAATTCTAACACTAATGTTTGTGAAAAGTCCAAAATATGGTGACAAACTCAAGGCAAATCAAGTCGATTGGTGGGGAATTGCATTTTTGGCCACATTCATTGGTTCTTTGCAATATGTATTGGAACATGGTCAACAAGATGATTGGTTCAACGATAAGTTAATTTTAAGTTTAAGTATTGTTTCTCTTTTTGGATTAATCCTTTTCATCAAAAGAGAATTGACATACAAACATCCAATCGTAAATTTAAAAGTACTTAAAGACACTAATTTAAGAGTAGGAACCATCATGAGTTTTATCATGGGATTTGGTTTGTATGGATCTACTTTTATTGTCCCTATTTACACCCAATCAGTGTTAGGATGGAGTGCTTTAGATGCGGGTTTATTGCTAATTCCAAGTTCTATAACTACGGGAATTATGATGCCTTTTATTGGAAAAATGATTCAAAAAGGAGTGCCACAAGCTTATATGGTAGCGGTGGGATTCTTGATGTTTTTCTTTTTTACTTTTTGGATGCACAACATCATTACCCCAAATACAGGTGCTCATGATATGTTTTGGCCATTAATATTAAGAGGGATTGGTTTGGGTTTATTATTCGTTCCTATTACAACACTATCGCTGTCAACATTAAAAGGAAAACATATTGGCGAAGGTGCTGCATTTACTGGTATGATGCGTCAATTGGGAGGTTCTTTCGGGATTGCTATTATCACAACTTTCATCGCAATTTTCAATCAGCAACATCGCGTGACTTTGATTGCACATCTTGATAAAACATCTTTAAAAGTGCAGCAAACCGTTCAACAAATGCAACAAGGTTTTATGTCAAAAGGATTTACTTTCAATGAGGCTTTGGCAAAATCCTATAAATCTATCGAGTTTAAAGTGATGCTACAAAGTACGGTTTTGACTTATATGGATGTATTTATGTATTTAGGAATCCTATTTTTACTTTGTATTCCGTTTATAATGATGATTAAACGAGGGAAAAACAAAATCGATCCTGCAGAAGCGATGCATTAGATTTTCGATTGCAGATCTTAGATTACAGGTTACAGCTTGCTGATTATTACGCTACAAAAAAACCATAACCAACGGTTTCAACCGTTGGATTTGCAGAGCGGATTTGGAATATTAATGAAGAAAATGATGGTTATTCGTTTCCCACGGTTGAAACCGTGGGCTATTTAGTAATCCTGAGGTTTAAACCAGAAACATCGAATAATGATTTCATAAAATTAAGCTACAAAAACCCATAACCAACGGTTTCAACCGTTGGATTTGCAGAGCGTCAGATTGCATAAAAAAGCAGTTTAAAGAAGGAATTGATTCCTCTTTAAACTGCTTTTTATTTATATCTATTGTTGTCTGATTTCTATTTACTCCAACCTGAAATCTAAGATCCCTCCCTCATTACCTCGTAAAAACCAAATGATTTCCTGCCGACAAATTAGCATCAAATTGATAGCCTTCATAATTAAATCCTTTCAAATCATCAATCGTTTTTGCATTGGTATCAAGAATATAACGCACCATCATTCCCCTCGCCTTCTTGGCAAAAAAGCTGATAATTTTTAATTTTCCATTTTTATAATCCTTGAATTCGGGAGTGATTACAGGAACTTTTAATGCTTTTACATCAATAACCGAAAAATATTCAATACTCGCCAAATTGATAAAAAGTTCTCCTTTTTCAAGTTCTTTGTTCAAGGCTTTGGTAACGGTATTTTTCCAAAATTGATATAAATTATCGCTTTCGCCGATGGCTAATTTGGTCCCCATTTCTAATCGATAGGCCTGAATTAAATCGAATGGTTTTAGGATTCCGTACAAACCCGATAAAATCCTTAAACTACCTTGTAGGATTTCTAATTTTTCGATTGGAATCGAATACGCATCTAATCCGGTATAAACATCGCCATCAAAAGTATAAATGGCTGGACGCGCATTTTCTGGGTTAAAAGGCGTTTTCCAATCTTGATTGCGTTGCCAATTCAAATCGGCCAATTTCTCCGAAATAGCCATTAATTCCGAAAGTGCTGCGGGAGATTTTTGCTTCAACGATTTATGAACTTGGCGAGCCTCTTTCAAAAATAAAGCTTCCGAAAAATTTGCGGTTGGTAGAGCTTTATCAAAATTTAATGATTTGGCTGGCGAAATGACTATTTTCATAAACTTCTTTTTAGATTCTTTTATTACGATTTCAAAAGTACAACTTGAAAAACCGAAAATGAAAATTGCCAACCCTTTTATTTGTAGTATTTTTGGATTCGAAACTAAACATTCTTTTTCTATGTCTAAAATCGAAATCAAAAAAGCCACTCTTTCTGAGCTTGAAATTATTCGAAAAATCAGCACCGAAACTTTCACGGAAACCTTTTCTGGAGTCAATACCGCAGCGAATATGGCCAATTATATTCAGGAAAATTTTAATGCAGAAAAATTAACTTCGGAAATCAATAATCCGAATTCGGCATTTTATAGTGCTACTTTAGAGAATGAAAATATTGGGTATATGAAATTGAACTTTGGCGATGCCCAAACCGAAAAACAAGAAGAAAACAATTTAGAAATTCATAGAATCTATGTATTACAAGCTTTTCACGGAAAAAAAGTGGGTCAATTATTGCTTGATAAAGTACTAAAAATCGCAAAAGAAATGGCGGTTAACTCCGTTTGGCTGGGCGTTTGGGAAGAAAATCACCGAGCCATACAATTTTATTCAAAAAATGGCTTTGTCAAATTCGACCAACATATTTTCATCTTGGGCGATGACGTTCAAACCGATTTATTGATGCAACTAAAAATTATATAATTATCAGTTTTACAATGAACAATAAACCCCATTGGAATATTCTTTTATCTGATCTTGTCGATAAAAATCAATTGATTGAAACCTTACTTTCCGAAAACAACTCTGGTGAATTTGTAGCGTTTAACCCCTTAAAAGGAATCCTTTTTTCGGATAGTACCATTCAACAATTTATCGAAAAAGAAGACCAATACGATACTTGCGAAGCTGCCGCTGAAAAAAACAGAAAATTACGGACGTTCTCGGCTGGCGAACAGAAAAAAGAATTTCTGAATTATTGCCTGAAACAAAATCCGGATTATATCATTTTAGATAATCCTTTCGATCATTTAGACCAAGCTTCTCGAAAAATTTTGCTTCTTTCATTAGAAAAATTATCGGCTTCTTTATCTCTGATTCAATTGGTAAACCGAACCGAAGATTTGCTTCCTTTTATAGAAAACAGTCGGCAAATAACCGATAATTCTTTTGATTTAAAACCAATTGAAATTGCTACTACTCATTTTGAAAAAGCTCGAACAACCGAAATTCCGAAACCGTTAGTTCCGTTTGATTGCAACGAAAATATTCTAGTGAAAATGGATGGGGTTTCGGTAAGTTATCAAGAACGGAAAATTGTAAATTCTATTTTTTGGACCATTAAACAAGGAGAGTTTTGGCAACTTATTGGTCCGAATGGTGCCGGAAAAAGCACCCTTTTATCCATGATAACGGGAGAAAATCCAAAAGGATTTGGACAAGAACTCTATCTTTTTGGAAGAAAAAAAGGGAGCGGCGAAAGCGTATGGGACATCAAAAAAAACATTGGCGTTTTCTCGACTTCGATGACGCAGTTATTCAAAAGAAACCAAACTTTGGAACAAATGATTCTCTCCGGATTCTTCGATTCGATCGGATTATACACCCAACCTACCCAATTACACCTCAATATTGTGGATCAATGGCTATCGGTAATTCAAATCAGTCACTTAAAAAACAAGAGTTTCAACAAACTATCCTTGGGATTACAAAGAGTGGGATTAATTATTCGTGCCGTTCTAAAACATCCGCCATTAATCATTTTAGACGAACCCCTAGAAGGTCTTGACGACACCAATACGGCTATGGTAATTGACCTTATCAATATTTTAATTCAAGAAACAAATATGACGATTATTTTTGTTTCACACCGAATTGAACCTTCGTTGAGACCAACTTCTATCTTCGAATTAACCCCAACAGAAACGGGTTCTATTGGCAAAATAAAAAAGGTTTAGAAAACAGTACGTATCATGAGAATTAAAAATAAGCTAGATTTGAATAAGTAACAAAATTAACGCTTTGTTTATTTGATTATATTTGAAAAAGAAAGGAATTCTATAAATTAACTACCATTCAAAAAACTATTGTAAATATGAAATACATAATCAAACCATATATTGGAGCACGGTTTCTAGCAGGATTTATAGACTATACAATAATTTTCATTATCACTTTTCTTTTAATATACATTCTTGGAAAACCCAATGACAAGGGAGCTTATGAACTGAATGGATTACCAGCACTAATTCCAATGCTTTTTTGGGGTCTTTTTACAATTGGTATTGAACAAATATTTGGTGCAACTTTAGGTAATGGAATAGTTGGATTAAAACCTGTTCAAGAAAATTTATTTGGAAAAATTTCCTTCATGCAATCTTTAAAAAGACATCTATTAGATCCTGCAGATATGTTTTTCTTTGGATTAGTCGGTTTTGTAACCATTTCAAATACTCCAAAAAACCAGAGAGTTGGAGACATTTGGGCAAAAACAATTGTTGTTGATGCTAATCAAATTTTTTCTGAAGAATAAAAAACCACAAAAAAAGCCATCACATTAAGCTGAAGATTTATTTGTCATTTCGACGAAGGAGAAATCAAATAACGAGAGCAACTAATGAGATTTCTCCTTCGTTGAAATGACAAAGCAACAAACCACAAAAAAAGCCTCAATCGAGACTTTTTTTGTTATCTTAAAAGAATAAAATACGTTTCCATCCGCCAAAATCAGCCTCATCCGCCTGCCATTTTTTCAACATAAAAAACCAACATCATCCGCGTCCCAATCTTTACTCCTCGTCATCCACCATATTCGTTTTCGAATACCCGCGCCATTTTTCGATACAATCCTGAAAATCCTGTGGCAATTCGGTATCAAAACGCATCATTTCTCCCGTTGTAGGATGAATAAAACCAAGGGTTTTGGCGTGCAAAGCCTGTCTTGGCAAAGCTTTGAAGCAATTATCGATAAACTGTTTGTATTTGGTAAACGTCGTTCCTTTCAAAATCAAATTACCACCATAACGCTCATCGTTAAAGATAGGATGACCAATATGTTTCATGTGCACCCTAATTTGGTGCGTGCGACCCGTTTCGAGAACGCAAGAAACCAAAGTCACGTAACCAAAACGTTCTAGCACTTTATAATGGGTTACGGCATGTTTTCCAATTTCGGGATCGGCAAAAACCGCCATTTGCATACGGTCTTTTACGTGGCGCGCAATATTGCCTTCGATCGTTCCTTGGTCAGCAATTACATTTCCCCAAACTAAGGCAATATATTCTCTTTCCGAAGTTTTGGCTTCAAATTGCTTGGCCAGATGCGTCATTGCCGCCTCGGTTTTTGCAATTACCAAAAGCCCCGAAGTATCCTTATCAATTCGGTGAACCAATCCTGGGCGTTCGCTGCTATTCATGGGCAAATTCTCAAAATGAAATGCCAAAGCATTCACCAAAGTACCCGTATAATTCCCGTGACCGGGATGAACAACAAATCCTGGCGGTTTATTAACCAGCAATAGCGCCGCATCTTCATAAACAATATCCAAGGGAATATCTTCTGGATCAACTCTGTTTTCAAACGGCGGATGCGACAACATAATGCGCACCACATCAAGCGGTTTTACTTTATAATTCGATTTTACAGGAAGATCATTCACATAAATATCGCCGGCAGTTGCCGCATTTTGAATTTTATTTCGGGTAGCATTCGGAATCATATTCATCAAATACTTATCGATTCTCAAGAGCAATTGTCCTTTGGGAATGTCAAACCGATAATGTTCGAATAATTCGTCTTCTAAATCTGTAGTCTCAATATTATTTAACATTTGCGGGTATTTCTTCTTTTGGTGTTGCCGAACTATCTACTTGTTCCGTATAACCTTCTTTTCCGTCGCCTAAAACTAAGTCAATTTTAGAAGCTTTCAAAACTCTATCGCCTACTTTCAGGTTTCGACCTTTAAAGCGCATTTCGAGAACCATGTCTTTTCCAAGATTCGGAATATAAGTAATCGTTCCTTCTTCAAGTCCCAATGATTTCAATGTTGGAACCGCTTCACGATAGGTTTTCTGAATTAAATCGGGGATTCGAACAGATGAAAATCCCGAAGCATTAATCTTGATATACACTTTTCGTCCCACTTTTACTTTGGCACCCGGCAAAGGATCTTGCTCGACAACGCTAAATTTCGGGAAGTCTTTATTAAAATCGACACTATCCAAAAGCACATAATCCAAGTCTAACTCATTCAGCTTTTTCTCGACTTGTTCCACATTCAATTTGGCTAAATTTGGAACCGTAATTTCATGACCATGATCGGTTGTGAAGGTAAGCCAATGCATGAAAAAATAACCCATTACGGCAAGTATAGCAAGAGCAGCTGCAGCTTGCCCGAAAAAAACGCGACTTGAAAGATATTTACGTAAACTCATAAATTTATTTTTATAAGTCGCAAAGATAAAGCTATTTCGTTCCAAAAAAAATTCTAATTTTGTTTAATCGTTTTCAGGAGCTATTTCCCGCTATCCGTTGCACTCTTTTTGCAATACCTATAAGGTATTCAAAACCTTATAGGTATTACAAAAAGGATTTCCACTACTATCGTGGCTAGGGTATCCGTTTTCAAAAGGAAACTTTCATTTTAAAACAATACAATAATCAAA
>CAILTC010000357.1 GCA_903837025.1 uncultured Bacteroidota bacterium
GGTTTTGCGATGAATGCTTTGCGAAACAATAAATTGCGAACACTTTTGTCGTTACTTGGTGTTACCATTGGTATTTTTTCGATAATTGCAGTTCTTGCCGCTGTTGATTCATTGGATAGAAAGATTAAAAAAGATCTAAGTTCTTTAGATAAAAACACCATTTATTTAATGAAAATGTCATTTGGACCCTCTCAAATTCCGCAATGGAAAAGAGAACAGTTTCCTAATGTGAAATATGATGAATACATTTATTTGAAAGGGGCGATGGATAATACGGATCAAATGGGCTATCAGATTTTCACCAAAAGAGAAGTTATTAAATATGAATCGAAAACGGTTAGTGATGTAAATATTGTTCCTGTTTCGCATGAATTTATAGATATTCAAGGACTGGAATTTGAAAAAGGAAGATTTTACAACGAATCCGAAGCCAATTCTGCTGCTACTGTTATTGTAATAGGAGACGAAATTGCAAAATCGTTATTCGACGATGAAGAGCCAATTGGCAAAAAAGTGCGTTTATATGGCCAACGATTTACTGTTATTGGGGTTTTGAAAAAACAAGGATCTGGAGCATTTGGGAATAGCAATGATACTTCGGCTTTTGTTCCTGTTAATTTTGTTAGGCAATTATATGGCGATAACAATAAGGCATTAACGAATGTTATTATACTTAAACCACAAAAAGGAATTGATATGGAAGCCTATAAAGCTGAAATAACTCAAAAATTACGAAATTTACGTGGGCTAAAATCAGGGGAAATTGATAATTTTTTTATTAATGTTCTTTCGGGATTTACCGATTTGATTGATGGAATTATTGGCAAAATGAATGTTGTAGGTTGGGTAATTAGTGGGTTTTCCTTGCTTGTAGGAGGTTTTGGCATTGCCAATATTATGTTTGTTTCGGTAAAAGAACGAACAAATTTAATAGGAATTCAAAAATCGCTTGGCGCCAAAAACAGATTTATATTATTTCAATTTTTGTTCGAAGCTATTATTCTTTCTGTAATAGGAGGGATTATCGGCTTATTTCTTGTTTGGATTATTGCCGTGGTTTTGACCAAAGCGTTAGATTTTGAGTTTGTTTTAGGAATGGGTAATATTCTTTTAGGAACTGGTTTAGCCGCATTAATCGGATTGATTTCGGGAATTCTTCCTGCGATTGCAGCTTCAAAATTAGATCCTGTAGAGGCGATTAGAACGGGGATGTAAAAAAGCGTTAGGTGTTTAATTCATTACCAGACTACGAAGCAATGACATAATTTGAATGATCATTTGTCTTGAATGCATTCTTGAGATATTATTTAAACCAAAAAAAATTCCCGATTGCTCGGGAATTTTCATTTATCTAATATTGTTGTTTTGTATTAAATCAATGTACAAATTGATCTTATCTTTCAGCTCTTTTCGAGGGGTAATAAAATCCAGAAAACCATGTTCGAGAACAAATTCGGCGGTTTGAAAACCTTCCGGTAAATCTTTTCCTGTGGTGTCTTTTACAACTCTTGGTCCAGCAAAACCAATTAATGCTCCTGGTTCCGAAATGTTAATGTCACCAAGCATGGCATAAGAAGCAGTTGTTCCACCAGTTGTAGGATCGGTACAAAGAGAAATATATGGAATATTAGCTTCGGCTAGTTGGGCTAGTTTTGCAGAAGTTTTTGCTAATTGCATCAACGAATACGCAGCTTCCATCATTCTAGCTCCACCTGATTTTGAAATCATCACAAACGGAATGTTGTTTTTGATAGAATGATCGATTCCACGGGCAATTTTTTCGCCCACAACACCACCTATAGAACCGCCAATAAAGGCGAAATCCATACAGCAAACCACTAAATCTTTTCCTTTCGATTTTCCAACACCTGTTCGAACCGCATCATTTAATTTGGTCTTGCTCATGGTGTCTTTCAAACGATCCGAATATTTCTTGGTATCTACAAAATGCAAGGTGTCTTTGGATGTCATTTTGGCATCTAATTCCACAAATTCATTATTGTCGAACAATATTTCGAAATATTCTTTACTTCCAATTCGAACATGAAAACCATCTTCGGGGCTTACATATAAGTTGCGAGCTAATTCTTCGGCGTCAATAACTTTACCAGTAGGCGATTTGTACCAAAGTCCTTTTGGGACATCCATTTTGTCTTCGGTAGCCGTTGTAATTCCTTTTTCTGTTCTTTTAAACCAAGCCATATTCCTTTAATTATGAATTATGAATTATGAATTATGAATTAGCTTGTAATTCATAATTCATAATTTGAAATTTATAGAGTATTCACGTTGTTCAAATCTGCGAATGCTTGTTCCAATCTAGCGATGAAAGTAACTTCACCTTCACGCAACCATTTTCTTGGATCGTAATATTTTTTGTTTGGAGAGTCAGAACCTGTTGGGTTACCAATTTGAGTTTTTAGGTAGTCAATATTGTCAACCATAAAATCACGAATACCTTCAGTAAATGCAAATTGCAAGTCAGTATCAATGTTCATTTTTACAACTCCGTAGCTAATACCTTCTCTAATTTCTTCTAATGTAGAACCTGAACCACCGTGGAAAACGAAATCAACAGGATTTGCTTCAGTGTTGAATTTTTCTTGAACGTAATCTTGAGAATTTTTCAAGATTTTTGGAGTTAGTTTCACATTTCCTGGTTTGTAAACACCATGAACGTTTCCAAAAGAAGCAGCAATTGTAAATCTTGGGCTTACTGATAATAATTCTTCGTAAGCATAAGATACTTCAGAAGGTTGTGTGTATAATTTTGAGCTATCAACGTCTGAGTTGTCAACACCATCTTCTTCGCCACCTGTGATTCCAAGTTCGATTTCTAATGTCATTCCCATTTTGCTCATTCTAGCTAAATATCCTTTACAGATTTCGATGTTTTCTTCGATTGGCTCTTCAGATAAATCAATCATGTGTGAAGAGAACAATGGTTTTCCTGTTGCTGCGAAATGTTTTTCAGATGCATCTAATAAACCGTCAATCCAAGGCAATAATTTTTTAGCGCAGTGGTCTGTATGTAAAATTACAGTTGCACCATATGCTAATGCCAATGTGTGAATGTGTAATGCTCCAGCAATTCCACCAGCGATTGCTGCTTTTTCACCTGCATTAGAAAGTCCTTTTCCAGCATTAAACTGTGCTCCACCATTCGAAAATTGAATAATAACTGGTGCGTTCAATTTTGCAGCAGTTTCTAGAACTCCATTTATTGTGCTTGAACCTATTACATTTACTGCAGGAAGTGCAAATCCTTTTTCTTTTGCATATTTGAAAATCTCTTGTACTTGATCTCCTGTAGCTACGCCCGGTTTAATATTATGTGCCATTGTAATTTTTTTTTAAATTGTTTTTTGTTGTTTTATAGTTTGCAAAAATAAGAATTATTTAGCATTAGAAAGGATAATTTATTCCAAAATTAAAAACGGAATGGCCAAAATTATAATCTTGAAACCATTGTTTCCCTATTTCACTGGCGGGATTGTAGGTTTTAAATCCAAAATCAAATCGAACTATAAAAAAACTTAAGTCATATCGTAAGCCAAATCCTGAACCTATAGCGATTTCGCTCAGATTGGAAATGCCTGAAAAAGTTGATTTTTTATCGGTTACACCGTCAAAAACATTCCAAATATTTCCGCCATCAATAAACAAAGCTCCTTTTAAGCTGTTTATTATTTTAAATCTAAATTCAGCGCTCATAGCAATTTTCATATTGGCCTCATTGAAATCATTTATTGTTGTGCTGCTTCCAGGACCTAAACGGTAGGGTTGCCAAGCTCTGTTATCATTCGATCCACCAGAAAAATAACTTCTTGAAAAAGGAATGTAATTTGAATTTCCGTAAGGAATCGCAATGCCGAAAAAGGCTCGTACTGCAAATACTTTTTCTTTGGATAAATCCCAATGTTTGATATAATCGAATTCTGCTTTTGCGTATTCAGAATATTCTAAATTGAAAATTTTGTAATTGCCATTTTGGTCTTTTGGCAGATTTGCAGCGCCCGAAATTAAGGATAAAAGGGATCCTGCTGATTCAATTTTTGTCTTAAATTGATAAAAATTATTATCTAGTAAATCTTTTTTTGTTGTTTTTGTGAAAGTAAAATTTGTAGCAAGAATAAAATCATTTTCGGTCAATCGAACTCTTCGTTCTTCAATACTGTTAAGGGCAACAAAATCCGCGTTTGATGTAGCCATTTTTCCGGATAAAACATCATTGGTAAATCCCGAAGTTCCTTTGTCGATTATTAAATCACCGTTTGAATTTACATAGTTAGAATTTGTATTGTACAATTTACCTAAATTATTCAAAGCATTATAAGACGAACTATAGATGTTAAAATAATTATTGGGATTCAAATTCCGAACGTATTGAATATTAAACAAATCAAAACGAGCTGAATTGTTCTTCTTTGGAGTCCAATTATAAGAGAACGCACCCGTCAAATTCTCTTTATCTAGTCCAATGTTTTTCTGTGTTGATAATCCCGCAGAAAGGAGAGTTGATGGAATCATGCTTTTTGGAATAATTTTTTCAGTACCAAAAGGAAACCACATCCTCGGAATATTTAACTTTAAATCTACTCCATATTCTGAAACATTGAAAAAATTATTATTTGGATTTGCCAAGTCTTTTGAAGCACCAATATTCCCGCGTCCAGAAATTTCTAATGTTTCCGCACCATTAAATACGTTTCTAATTGATTCAGATACGCTTGCGGCAATCCCAATGTCTTGTATGTTAGAGTGGGTAACGTCAAGCGAGGTTCCAAAATGGTATTTTTTCCGCGGAGTCAAATATACTTTTGCAATCAAGGATTGAGCAGTAGAATCTCTTGAATCTACTTCATATAAAATGGAAGGATAGTTAAAAATTTTAAGATTATTCAAATAACGAGAGGTAAGAACGGTTTTATTATCTGCAAATAAGCCTCCCTTTGTTATAAATATGGCATCGGTAATCGCACGTGGTTTATATTTTAATTTTCCATGGCTATATAAATGAAAATTATTAAAAGAAGTGCTATCGGTAATTGGTGAATTAATTTTTGTTGGCGAATAATCAGTATATATATTTACATCGCTTATTTTATACATTTTAAAAGGTTCTGATTTAGTGGTATCCTTTTCCAAATAAGAATAGTTTTCTATAACTAAATTGATGTTTACCTTATTTTTTTTAGTAAGTGTGTCTATGTCAAAAGTGACGTTATTGGGTTGAAAATGATAGACACCATTGTTTCTGAAGTGAGTTGTAATTCGGTTTTTTTCATCCTCAAAATCTTGTGTTTTATATTGTTTTCCTGATTTCAAAAAGGAATCGGCTATGTTAGCCTGATACATTGAATCCAATACTTGAGTATGAATGTTTGTTTTTAAGGTGTCTAAAAGAAAAGGATTTCCCGTAGTTATGGTGTATTTTATTTTTGCCTTTTTTGTACTTAGACTATCTAATTTGAAATTTGCCTTTACTTTAAAATAGCCATCATTAAAATAAAAATATTTCAATCTCACAATCGATTTATTCGTTTTCACCGTGTCGACAATTACGGGAGGTTCGCCAGTTTTTTTTAAGAAATCATGTATGCCATGATACCAAAAAGATTTTCCAAGTCGATCCACTTGTTTTGCTGACAACCATTTCGATTTCCGTTCGTATTTTCCAGGATTGTTTTTAAACTTAGCTTGATAGGTAGAGTCTGGATTTGGATTTGCAAGGTTAAATAAATTCAATCGAAGCCGATAGCCCAGAATGTTACTGTTCGCTTTTTGGTACAATTGATTCGTTACAATTTCGCTGTTTATAGCCTTGTTATTTACTATAATTTCGTTTTTAGTAAGAAGTTTTTTTCCGTTTGGAACTCGCCTCACGCTATTACATGCCGAGATAATTATTCCTATTAGAATAAATGTTGCTATTTTTGTGCTAATATTTTTCAAATGTTCGGAAATATTTAATTCAAAAGTACATTTTTTATGGTTAGTAAAAACCAATTAAAACTTATAACGAGTTTACAGCAAAAAAAATATAGAGTTGCCAATCAATTATTTTTTGCCGAAGGGATAAAGGTAATTCAAGAATTGGTCGAATCAAACTTTGAATTGGTACATTTGTTTACCACACAAAATGATTTTGACGAAGTTTCAAATACCAAAAAAACGATAATTCAAGAAAGTGATTTAAAAAAAATCAGTGCTCTGGCAACGCCAAATACTTGTTTGGCTCTATTTGAAATACCTAAAAACAAAGAAATTATTGAATCGGGGTTAATTATAGCTCTTGATTCTATAAGGGATCCAGGGAATTTAGGCACAATATTGCGTTTGTGCGACTGGTTTGGCATCGATCAAATAATTTGTTCAAAACAAACAGTAGATATTTATAATCCAAAAGTGGTTCAGGCAACCATGGGTTCTATCGCACGAGTTAATGTCAATTATATTGATTTGGAAGCTTTTATAAGCGAAACGAAATTACCGGTTTTTGGCACTTTTATGGATGGAGAAAACATCTATAAATCGGTTTTGCCGCAAGAAGGAATTATTATTATGGGCAATGAAGCGAACGGAATTTCACCTGAATTGGAATTATTAGTCAAAAACAGGCTCACCATTCCCCGTTTTGGGACTATTCAAAAAACCGAAAGTCTCAATGTTGCCACAGCGACGGCTATTATCCTAAGCGAGTTTCGTAGGGGGTAATTGAAGAGTTCAGTAAGTAGTTTTTAGTGTTCAGTCTAAAAAAACAGTTTTTTTAACCTTATACAACTGATTACTGATTTCCTGAGCGCAGAACACGATTCTCTAGTGAAAAGTAAAATTGATAAAAACAGCTCTGCTTTTTAGTGATTGTATGTTGCTTGTCCAAGGACTTGCGGGGTCTTTATCGCGAATTAATTCATCATTAATTCCGAAAACGCCTCTTATTGAAGGGGAGAATATAAAATATTCCGAAAATAGATCAATTCCAAAACCCAATTCATAATTAGTTGTCCAGGCTTTCACCCTAAAGCGCTCTTCTTGATTATCGTCAACTGATTTTGCATTACTAGACAAATTTAATGTTGCAGATGCTCCTCCCAATAAATAAGGACGAATATTCCCGGTTCTAAGCGAAGAAAATTTAAGCAATAACGGAAAATGAATATAGGTACTGTTTACTTCTCTAAATTTATCACTCGAATTTGGAATGGATGGAGTGGTAAGACTAGAGAAATAACTGTCTGGATAATTAAAATCTCGGGTTGTATAATATAAACCAGGTTCAAAACGCAAATTAATATATTCTTGAAGTTTCAAATCAGCAACAAGTCCCACATTGAAACCAGTATTATTTTTTATTGCGATGTTTGGCACAGGCGTTTTGTAAACTACTTTGAAATCATAAGCGTTGAATCCCAAATAGAAACCAAAATAGACTTTCTGCTGTTGAAAATTTTCTAAATTGATAATGGGATCTTTGCTAAATATCCCTTTGGTTTGCGCGTAACCATTTAGGGACAAAACAATTAATAGTAGGGCAATTATTTTTTTCATATTATTTTTTCGAAGCTGAATAAATTGTTGCTACTCCAAACGTTTGGGGTATTGCAATTACATCTATAAACCCAGTTTTTCTCAAAATATTGTTTAACGCTTCTCCATAAGGAAATGCGGCCGCCGATTCGGACAAATAACCATAAGCAACATTATCCTTTGAAAATAATTTTCCAATAATTGGCAAAATATTTTGGCTGTAAAATGTATAGCCTTGTTTGTAAGGCGTTTTATCTGGTACCGAAGTTTCAAGAATTACAAAAACACCATTTGGTTTCAAAACTCTTAAAATTTCTGTCAATCCTTTTTCTAAATTTTCGAAATTCCGAACCCCAAATGCTACCGTGATTGCATCAAAATGATTGTCTTCAAAAGGCATGTTTTCAGAATCAGCCAAAACCATTTCGATGGTATTAGATAAGTTTCTTTCTTTAATTTTTTGCTGTCCTACCTCAAGCATTCCTGCCGAAATATCTAATCCGATGATTTCTGTAGCTTTGGTTTGAGCCATTAAAATAGCTAAATCGCCTGTTCCTGTTGCAATGTCCAAAATAGTTTTTGGATTTGTTTTACTTACAATTTGCAAAACTTTTTTGCGCCATTTCACATCTATTCCAAAAGAAATTACCCGATTAAGGTTGTCGTAATTTCCAGAAATGGTATCAAACATTTGGGCTACTTGTTCTTTCTTACTTAATGATGAATCTTTATAAGGAGTTATGTTCTTTGACATTTTCTAAATTTTGATACAAAGGTAAATCAGATTTTTGAATAATGAGTCTTATTTTTTTCTTGTATAGGTTTGAAACGTATAATCATAAAGATGTTTTTCATCTTTTTGGTTGAAAATTTCGGTGGTTAGTTTCCAAATATTTAAATCGATTTCAGGAAAATAAACATCGGCTTCAAACGAATGATGCACGCGTGTAATATCAAGTTGATCCGCAAAAGCAATAGATTGCTTGTAAATTTCGCCTCCGCCAATGATAAAAACAGTCTCGTTTTTTGGACAAATTTCAAGGGCTTTTTCTAAATTTTCGACAACAATACAACCTTCTTTTAAGTAGTCTTTTTGTCGTGAAATTATTACATGGGTTCTGTTTGGGAGAGGTTTTGGGAAACTTTCAAAGGTTTTTCTTCCCATAATAATATAATGTCCCGATGTAATTTCTTTGAAACGCTTGAAATCATTGGGCAAATGCCAAAGTAAATCGTTGTTTTTTCCTAACGCATTGTTTTCGGCTACTGCCGCAATCATAATAATCATTTTCTATTGAGGTTTAGTCGAGGATTCTTCTTCGATTTGTGTTTGTAATTGATCCATTTTTCTTTGTTGTTGGGTAACAAGCCGATCTATTTGTTCTCTTTCCCAGTTTTTATTCATAAACCGATCCGTAATAAAAACCTTTGTAAAATGCAGTATGAACAAAAATATCCATGTTGTAATTACCCAAAGAGACCAATTGGAGTCAAATCCGAATACTTTAAAATAATTAGCAAGAGATAAAAAGACGCTTCCTAATAGAAATAAAACAAAATGAAAATAGATGCTTTTTTTTTGATTTAATCTTTTTCGAGCATATTCGTATTGCTCATATTGTTCTTTTTCCATTAATAGAAATTTAGTTTATAAAGGTAAAGTTTATTTTTAATTGTCCCTATTATGAATCGTGATAATTGAACAAGAAAGGTTTTCTGTTTTGAGATTTAAATTTTTGACAGGTGTAAATTAAGAAAATCCTTAAAAAGTGAGGAAGTTTTTAGGATAGTCCTAAAACTTCATCCTAAATATTGATTGTTCAAAAATATTCATTTTCTTTGTTAAACAATTCTAAAAATGAAATAGTTATGTCAATAAAAAAACAATTTATAAAAACAAAACCAGTTTGTAAAGTTACATTTTCGGTTGAAGCAAAAGAAGCTAATATTGCATCAGTTGTAGGTGATTTTAACAATTGGAACCCAGCAGAAGGTGGATTATCAAAATTAAAAAACGGAACTTTTAAAGGTGTTTTTGATTTGCCAAAAGATGCGTCTTACGAATTTAAGTATGTTATTGATGGTGATTTCGTAAACGAACCAGAATCGGATTCTTTCATTTGGAACGATTTCGCGGGAACGGAGAACGGTGTTTTAACTGTTTAATATCCATCTAAAAAAATAAATTCGTCTTATCTCTTATGAAATGAGACGGCATTTTATTTTTTTATTTGGGCTTGATATTGACTCCATTTTCTAGGTAAATAACCTCATTTGATAATTTTTCCGATTCGTGTCAAAATTGGAAAACTAATTTCTTTAGTTTCATTATAATTCCAGATGCTCAATAATTCTGGTTTTATGATGTCAATGGGGTTTTTTTTGTTCTTTTTTATATAATGTTTAACAGCAGACCAGGTTTCTAAATATCCAATAAGTTGTTGGCATGTCCAAGAATGAGTATTTGAAAAGGAAGGGCTTTTTATTTCGAAAAAGGGGAATGGTATTGTCGAATAATTTTTGTCAATATATTTTCTTTCTTTATCCCAATAATCACCTAAAATTTTTGTGTATAATTGATCTATTATCCGATCAATTTCAGGGTCAATTTGAAGTTTTCCGTAACCTAAAACAGCGATTATTCCATTGTTTTTTGAAGTTCTGTTGACTTCGTTATAAAATTTTTCAAAGTCAAACCAATGAACCGCTTGAGCTACGGTAATCAAATCGAAAGAATCATCTGGGAAATTTGTTTTTTCTGCGGCTTGTTTTGAATATATGATATTTTCTAATTTTTCGGCATTCAATAATTGTTCTTCGCTTATATCAGTTGCAAGTACCTTTTTAAAATGAGTGCTTATTTCTTTTGCAATTTGTCCGTTTCCTGTGCCGCAGTCCCAAGCTAAGTCAAAATTCGAAACATTGCTAATTACAAATTCAATTAATTCCGAAGGATATTCGGGTCTGAATTGTTTGTATAAATGCGATTTATCCGAAAAGTTATCTTTCATAATGTTTTTTTTAAAGAGGTATTCGGTTTTTGTAGTTCTTTGAATTTTTATAATTCTAAACTTTAGGATATTAACAAATTCAGCAGTAATATGGCCAATAAACGTTACGAATTGTTTTTAGCAATCCATTCTTCTACATGGATAACATCTGCTTGTCTCGGAAATATTTTGGTTATTAGTACCCGATGAACTTCTTCATCCCGATCTGCACAGCAATCAGCAAGAACGGTTATGCCATAATCTTTATCAGCTGCTTCGCGCAAAGTCGATAATACAACTCCGCTTGTTGCAATGCCTGTAAGCACAATGTGTTTTATATTAAATGATCTTAGTACTACTTCTAAATCGCTTCCTGTAAAAGCACTGACTCTTTTTTTTGTTACAATAACATCGCCTTCTTGTGGCGAAATAGATACAGGAATTTGGCATTCCTCTTCTGAATCCAAATTCATTCCTGAATTTTTAATTTGCGAAAATGATTTATTGTTTGGGCTCACTTCTGGGTATCCTTTTCTAAAGCCTAAAACTACATATATAACAGGTATTTCATTGGCATGTGCAGATTGGATCGCTTTTGTAATAGAATCAATAACAGAAGGGTCTCCGCCTAACATTTTTACTGTTGCACCTTGAACATCCATCACTAATAGTGCGCTGTCAATATTTGGTTTTTGTTCCATTTTATTTGTTATTTATGGTTACTGCAGGATCTTCCAATTCTATTATTGTCAATTTATCTTTTTCTTCCAAAATGTCTTTCCTTAAGAAAGGTAGAAATACAAAGGCGATTAGGATGGCTAGAATTCCTTCAGCCAAGATGGTATTTGGAGCGCCTATATATTGGGATACCACGCCAATCATTAATCCACCTAAAGGAAGCATGCCAAAATAGGCCATTCCAAAATAACTTAATACCCTGCCTCTCATTTCCTTTGATACGTTGGTTTGAATAATTGTATTGGTAATAGTTGTTTGTGACATCATTCCAAAACCTGCCAACATAGCGAAAAGTAAAGCAATGGGAAGGGTTGTGATATGAGAGAATAAAATTAATCCTACTCCTAAAATTAAAAGATTAATGAATAAGATCTTCTTCAAATTGGAACCTGCTTTTAAAGTGGCTAAAAACAGTGCTCCACCCAAAGCTCCAAGTCCTATTGCACTATTGAGATAGCCAAACGTAGCGGCGTTCCCCTTAAATATAACTTTGGCAAACACAGGAAGCAAAGTGGTAAACGGAAGCACAGATATGCTGATACAGGCAATTAATAGAAGGACAAGAGTAATGGAAGGGGTGCACTTTAGATATTTCCATCCCTCCTTGAATTCGTGTATTATTTTTTTAGTATGTTTTTGATGAATATACTTTGGTAGCCTCATTAATAGTAAGCATAAAATAACCACTATAAAACTAATAGCATTAATAAGGAAACAAGTTCCTGCCCCCATTTTTTGTAATACAATACCTGAAATCGCAGGGCCTATGAGCCGCGCTATATTTACCATAGAGGAGTTGAGCGCAATAGCATTGGGTAGATCTTCCTTATGGTTTATTATTTCATTTACCATAGATTGTCTTGCTGGCATATCAAAAGCATTGATTGTACCTAATAAAGCGCTTAACGCAAATATTTCCCAGAGTGCGTAATGCGTAAATAGAACCACTACAACAAGTAAAACAGCCTGAATTAGCGAAGCGACTTGTGTAATAATCATTACGCGATAGCGATTATACCTGTCAGAAACTACGCCTCCCAAAGGAGAAAACAGAAAGGAAGGGAATTGCGCAGCAAATACAGCTAAGCCAAGCATTGGAGCAGAATGGGTTGCAGTATATATCACCCAATATACTGCAGTGCGTTGCATCCAAGTTCCTATTAGCGAAATGGATTGACCGCAAAAATACAATCTGTAATTACGGCTGTTAAAAGCTCTGAATGTATTGATGTTCATTTATTTTAAATCTACTAGTTTTGTATAAGTCTTAATTGCAGTTACCGACACTTGCTATTCTTCTTATGTAGTTTTTTTGCTCCTTTTGCTCCGTAAAGTCTCCGACTTTGAGGTAGTGACTTTCGGTTTTTACCGATTTAGTTTTAAGCTATTTTTTTCAGTCAGAGACTGACAACCACATCCTCAAAGTCGGAGACTTTGCGGAGCAGTTTCACAATATATTTCTCTTTATTAGATTGTAGATTATCGTCCTTTAAATATAAGTCTGACAATATATTACGTATTCTATATTTACTTGTTTAACTTAACAAATTTCAGTGTTTATGCTACACAATCTTACACCGCTACACTTCCTTTTATAAGCGGATGTGGATCGTAACCCTCGAGCGTAAAATCTTCAAAAGTAAAATCGAAAATATCTTTTATGGCTGGATTCAAGATCATTTTTGGTAATGATTTTGGTTCTCTTGACAATTGCAATTCCATTTGTTCAAAATGATTGTTGTAAATGTGTGCATCGCCAAAAGTGTGAATAAATTCACCTACTTCTAAATCGCAAACTTGCGCAATCATCATGGTAAATAAAGCATAAGAAGCAATATTAAACGGAACGCCAAGAAAAATATCGGCACTTCGTTGGTACAATTGACATGACAGTTTTCCGTCGGAAACATAAAATTGAAAAAACGCATGACAAGGCGGTAAAGCGGCTTTATTATTAGCTACATTCTCAGCAAATGACTTTGAATTATCTGGTAAAACAGAAGGATTCCAAGCCGAAACGAGCATTCTTCGGCTATTGGGATTCGTTTTTAGTTCTTGGATAAGATCCGCAATTTGATCTATTTCTTCACTATTCCAGTTGCGCCATTGATGACCATAAACAGGACCTAGATTTCCGTTTTCGTCAGCCCATGCATCCCAAATTTTAACGCCATTTTCTTGAAGATAGGCAATATTAGTATCGCCTTTCAGGAACCAAAGCAGTTCGTATATAATTGATTTTAGATGTAATTTTTTGGTGGTAACCATCGGAAAACCTTCGCTTAAATCAAATCGCATTTGGTAACCAAAAATACTTTTTGTTCCCGTTCCTGTTCGATCTCCTTTTTGATTTCCGTTTGCTAAAACGTGTTGTACTAAGTCGAGGTATTGTTTCATTCTTGGTTCTAAAGTTTAAAAGTTTAAAGTTTAAAGTTTAAAAGTTTTAGAACTTTAAACTTCAACATTCGTTAATCAATATTGATTTTTTTATTTCTAAAAAGGCCATCTGCAAGTTGCCACCTTAAATCTAAAAACTATCTTCTCGAAATTTCATCTCTTATTTTAGCTGCTTTTTCATAATCTTCCTGATCTACGGCGGTGTCCAATAATTCGTTTAATTCTGTCAAACTATGTTTTGAATACGTTTCGCCAGATTGATTGCTTTCTTCCTGACCAAAAGTATCCGGGTTCGAAAGGATATCGTCTATTTCTTGAGAGCCCTTATCGGGATCCAAAGGGTTGTTTTTTAAATAAATTCCAGCTTTGTCAAGGATGTTTTTGTAGGTGAAAATAGGTGCATTAAATCGCAATGCCAATGCTATCGCATCCGAAGTTCTTGCATCTATGATTTCTTCGATTTTATCTCTTTCGCAAATAATACTCGAATAAAAAACGCCATCGACTAGTTTATGAATAATGACTTGTTTAACCACAATATCAAACCGATCAGCGAAATTTTTGAATAAATCATGCGTCAAAGGACGTGGTGGTTTTATTTCTTTTTCCAAAGCAATTGCAATAGATTGAGCTTCGAAAGCGCCAATAACAATAGGCAACTTTCTTTCTCCGTCAACTTCGTTCAAAATTAGAGCGTATGCTCCGTTTTGGGTTTGACTGTATGAAATTCCTTTTATGGATAATTTAACTAAGCTCATAATTGCAGAAGTAAAAAGCATCAAATGCCTTATTTATGGATTGGTTTTTTTTGAAAAATAAAAGTGCAATTTTAATCAAAAAACGCGAAACAAAAAAGTTACCTACGCGCAAAGATACGAATATCTTGATAGTAGGTAACTATATTTTTGTGGACAAGTTCTTAAAACTAGGAATGCGATGCTTTAAAAGCTTTTAGTTTTTCGGTTAATCTCGGTACAATATCAAAAGCATCACCAACCACTCCATAATCGGCAACCTTAAAGAAAGGCGCTTCGGGATCTATATTGATAACCAGTTTTACTTTCGATGAATTTATCCCAGCAATATGTTGAATGGCTCCCGAAATTCCGATGGCAATATATAAATTGGCAGCAACAGGTTTTCCTGTTTGACCTACGTGTTCAGAATGAGGCCTCCAATCTAAATCGGAAACAGGTTTTGAGCAAGCCGTTGCAGCGCCAAGAACGGCAGCTAAATCTTCGATCATTCCCCAATTTTCAGGGCCTTTTAATCCACGACCTCCAGATACTACAATATCGGCATCGGCAATAGAAACTTTTCCAGTTACTTTTTCTACAGATTCTACTTTGATGCTGAAATCATTTTCGCCGATTGTTGGATTAAAATCTTCTTCTACCAATGCAGATGCACTTTCGAAAATGCCATAAGAGTTTTTGGCTAAACCAAGAATTTTTATTTCGGTTGAAATTTCGGTGATATTGAATGCTTTGTTCGAAAACGAATTTCTTCGCACTTGAAAAGGCGATAGGCTTACGGGTAATCCGACAACATTCGAAGCAAATCCGGCTTCAAGCGAAACGGCCACCAATGGCGAAAGATAAATACTATCTGTAGTTGACGAAAGTAAAATAAGTTTGGCATTTTCTTTTTGGGCCGCTTGTTTGATGACATCGGCATACGCTTTGGCAGAAAAACCAGCCAATTTATCGCTAGTAACTTTCAAGACCTTATCTACACCGTATTTTGATAATTCCGAAACATCGGTAGTATTGATGGTTACGGCTGTAACGGTTGTTCCTAAATTTTCGGCTACTTTTTTTGCGTACGAAGCTAATTCGAAAGCTATTTTTCTGAATTTTCCTTCTGCGGATTCTGCGTATATTAGTATTGACATAATGATTTTAGATTTATGATTAACGATTTTAGATTTATGATTTAGAACTAAAGATTTTTAGATTTTTTACAATTTGCAATCAAAAATCGTTAATCAAAAATCTGCAATCTAAATTCTTAAATAACTTTGGCTTCGTTGTGTAATAAATTAATTAACTCGTCGAGATTATCAGCAGCTACTAATTTTACAGCAGATTTTGGTGCTGGTTTTTCAAACTTTACTGATTTTGTCATTATCGAAGTTTCAACAGGTTCTACAACGGTTAATGTTTTTGTTCTAGCTGTCATAATTCCTCTCATATTGGGGATGCGTAAATCTTTTTCTTCAACCAATCCTTTTTGACCGCCAATGATTATTGGTAAAGTTGTTGAAACAGTTTCTCTTCCGCCATCAATTTCGCGAATTGCTTTTACGTTTGTTCCTTCAACAACAATATCGGTACAGGAATTGAGAAAATTATAACCCAAAATTCCGGCAATCATTCCGGGTACCATTCCACCATTATAATCTAAGGATTCTTTTCCCGCTATAACAATATCATAAGCGCCATTTTTTATTACTTCGGCAAGTTGTTTGGCTACAAAAAAGCTATCTGTTGGGATCGCGTTTATACGAATGGCATCATTGGCACCAATGGCTAATGCTTTTCTTAAAGTAGGTTCTGTTTCCGGACCACCTACATTGACCACAGTAATTGTTGCTGCTTGTTGTTCTTGAAACCAAATAGCACGCGTCAGGCCATATTCATCATTTGGATTAATTACAAATTGAACGCCATTGGTGTCAAATTGTGAGTCGTCACCAGTGAAATTTATTTTTGAAGTAGTATCAGGAACGTGGCTGATGCAAACTAATATTTTCATAGTTGTGTTTTTCTAAATTGCTTTCACAAAATTATAATAATAAATGGAATAATTTACTATGCATGCATAATATTTTTAGCTATTATATCGATTTCGTAACTCCGTAAAAGTGGAATTGAGTCATTGCGAGGCACAAAGCAATCTATTGATGAGATGGCGCCCGTGCCTCGCAATGACAGTTTACAGTATATAGCAGGATTAGCTCCAAGTTATTTTAAAAATAAATTAGGCATTAAGTGATTAAAAATATTTATTTTTGCGGTTCGAAATTTTACACATACAATATACAACTATGAGAACAATACAATTTAGAGAGGCCATTTGTGAAGCAATGAGCGAAGAAATGCGTCGCGATGAGTCGATATACTTAATGGGAGAGGAAGTGGCAGAATATAATGGTGCTTACAAGGCATCAAAAGGAATGCTTGCTGAATTTGGAGAAAAAAGAGTTATTGATACTCCAATTGCAGAGCTTGGTTTTACCGGAATTGCAGTAGGTTCGGCTATGAATGGTTGTAGACCAATTGTTGAATATATGACGTTCAATTTTTGTTTAGTAGGGATTGACCAAATTATAAATAATGCTGCTAAGATGCGTCAAATGACAGGTGGACAATTTAATGTTCCTATTGTTTTTCGTGGGCCAACAGCTTCGGCAGGTCAATTAGGTGCAACTCACTCTCAAGCTTTAGAAAATTGGTTTGCCAATACTCCTGGGCTTAAAGTAGTAGTTCCGTCGAATGTTTATGATGCTAAAGGGCTTTTGAAATCAGCTATTCGCGATAATGATCCTGTAATTTTTATGGAATCAGAGCAAATGTATGGTGACAAAGGAGAAGTTCCTGAAGGAGAATATACAATTCCTCTTGGTGTTGCTGATGTAAAACGCGAAGGAACAGATGTTACCATTGTATCATTCGGAAAAATCATTAAAGAAGCTTTTATTGCTGCTGATGAACTTGCCAAAGAAGGAATTTCATGTGAAGTGATCGATTTAAGAACCGTGCGTCCTATGGATCATGAAGCTATTTTGACTTCGGTGCGAAAAACAAATAGATTGGTAATTCTTGAAGAAGCTTGGCCTTTTGCAAGTATTTCATCAGAGATTGCATTCTTGGTTCAAGAACGTGCTTTCGATTTTCTTGATGCACCAATTCAACGTATCACAACTGCCGATACTCCAGCACCATATTCTCCAGTATTGTTGAAAGAATGGTTGCCAAATGCTGGTGATGTTGTAAAAGCAGTTAAAAAAGTAATGAATAAATAAGGTGTTAAAATTTTCGAAATATTAGAGAAACTGAAAATCTGATATAAGAAATTGATTATATTTGGAACTTCATCAAATACTTAAATTTGATGAAGTTTTTTTTTTGATTATGAAAAAGAGTGTATTGTTTGGCTTGGTTTTTTTATTTGCTGTTGCAAATTCCCTTTTTGCCCAAACAAAAGTAAGTGGTATCGTTTTGGACCAATCAAAAAAACCAGTTCCTTTTGCTAATGTAGCTTTCAAGGATTCAAATGAAGGCATTGTATCTAATGAAGACGGTCGTTTTTATTTAGAATCTCCAAAAAATTATAAAGTGCTAGTGGTTACTTCGGTAGGGTTTTCGGATAAGGAAATCGTATTAGAAAAGCCTGTGAATTATGATTTTGTAATAGTGCTAAAAGAAATGGAAACCTTAAAAGAAGTTGTTATTTATACTGGCAAAACTTCAAAAAAGAACAATCCAGCACTTGATATACTTAGAAAAATTTGGGAACATAAGCGCAGAAATGGCTTGCATTTATTCGATCAATACCAAATGGAAAAGTATGAGAAAGTAGAGTTTGACATGAACACGATTGATAGTGCTTTTATGAAAAATAAAATTTTCAAAGGTATGGAGTTTATCTTTAAGCAAGTGGATACTTCCCGAATTACAGGAAAAACATACTTGCCTATTTTTATAAATGAATCTTTATTGAATGTTTATGGCGACAATAAATTAAAGAAAACGAAAGAAGTTTTAAAAGCCAATAAGAACTCTGGATTTGGTAACAATCAACAAATTTTGTCTTTTGTAAAAGATTTGTATTCTGATTTTGATATTTATGACAATCACTTAACTTTTTTTGACAAAAGTTTTACCAGCCCATTGTCAAGAACAGGAATTGATACTTATAATTATATCTTAAAAGACAGCGCATTCATTGATAAAAAATGGTGTTATAATATTATATTTTACCCAAGACGAAAAAGTGAATTGACATTTAAAGGCGATTTTTGGGTAAATGATACTACTTATGCTATTAAAAAAATTAATATGGCAGCCACCAGAAGTGCTAATATCAATTGGATAAAAGACATTTATATCGAGCAAGAATTTGATGTGGTGAATGATTCTGTTTTTCTTTTGACAAAAGATTACATGATGTCAGATTTTGCTTTAAACAAAAGCGATTTGTCTAAAGGGGTTTATGGCAAGCGGACTACTTTCTATCAAAATCATCAATTCAACAAGGAAAAACCGGCTTCTTTTTATAAAGAACAAGTGAATTATGATGATGAAACGGTCTACAATAAATCGGATGAATATTGGCATGATAACCGTTTTGAGAATTTGAGCAAAGACGAATTAGGCGTTTATAAAATGCTTGATACATTAAAGACGGTCAAGAAGTTCAAGCATATATTCGATCTTGTTACCATAGTTGATAGTGGCTATCTTCATAGCGGAAATTTCGATTATGGCTCCATTTACTCTGTCATAGGAAATAATGATGTAGAAGGATTGCGTTTGCGTTTGGGGGCAAGAACTTATTTTGGACCTAATGATGCTTGGCGCTTGCAAGGCTACACCGCTTATGGTTTGAAGGATGAAAAATTCAAATATGGATTTTCCGGAAAATGGATGATAGACAAAAGAAATAGATTTATTATCTCTGGAGGAAATCGAAAAGATGTAGAGCAAGCAGGGGCTTCCTTGACCACTTCAAATGATGTTTTGAATCGAGGTTTTGGGGCTTCGGGTTTGTTAACTGTTGGTAGTAATGGGAAATTGACGAATGTGAATTTGACCAATATAGAATTAGAAATGGAACCGGTAAAAAACCTGACTTTTAGAACAGGCTTTACATATAGAACATTAGAATCGGCTTCGCCAGTATTTAGTTTGGATTATTATACTGATTTATCACAAACTACGATAAAAAGTAAAGTACATCAATCTGAAATAAATGCACAAGTAGAGTTCACCCCTAATCGCAAACCAATTGGTTATTCGGTTGAAAGATATAATGCCGACAGTCCTTTTAGCCGTATTTTTGTGGGTTATAGTCAAGGTTTTAAAGGAATTATGAATAGTGATTTTGATTATAAAAAAATTCAATTGTATTACAAGCAACCATTAATTATTGGTCCTTTAGGAAGGAGTAATCTAATATTGGAAGTTGGAAAAACATACGGAAACATACCTCTTGGATTAATGAGTATTATCCCCGGAAATCAATCTGTTTTTATGCTCGAGAATAGTTTTAGTAATCTAAAATATTATGAGTTTGTAGCCGATCAATATGCAATGCTTCAATGGGAACACAATTTTCAAGGAAGACTATTTTCGAGAATACCCTTTATGCGCAAGTTGAATTGGAGAGAAATCATAGGGGTGAAAACAGTTTATGGAACAGTTTCGGACAATAATAAAGCTATCAATGCTTCAGGATTAGTCTATAAAGCACCACAAACACCTTATTGGGAATATAGCGCAGGAATTGGGAATATTTTCAAGTTTTTTAGGGTAGATTGCAGTTGGAGAGGTAATTATAGAGATTTACCAGGTTCGAATAATTTTGCTGTAAAAGGTTCGTTTGGTTTTTATTTTTAAGGTGCAAAGTCCTTACATTTGATGTCAAAATTGAAAATATAGAAATGGAAAGAAATCCACAGGAAAATAAATTTATTTGGACCAATAACCTCCGAGTTTTAGCCACAATTAGTGTGATTTTACTGCATGTTTCGGGACAGATTTTAATTCAATACGGAAAAGTCTCCGATTTTGTTTGGTGGACTGGGAATATTTATGATAGTGCGGTACGTTTCTGTGTTCCCATTTTTGTGATGTTGACTGGGGCTTTATTACTGCCTAAAACCTATGAGCTTGGAGAATTTTTAAAAAAACGATTTCTAAGAATAATTCTTCCCTTTCTATTCTGGAGCTTTATTTATATTTTATTTACCTATTATGAAAAGCTTTCTCCTAATCATGCAATGTCAACCTTTGAAACGATAAGATGGGGACTAGATTTATTAAAATCAGGCAGTTCACCTCACTTATGGTACATCTATATGATTATCGGAATCTATCTAATTACGCCCGTCATTAGTAAATGGGTGCAAAATTGTAAAGAGAACGAAATTTTATATTTTTTAATAATATGGTTATTTGCCATGATTATGAACCAACCCATTTTTGAAGAATATAATACAGATATTGATTTGTCTTATTTTGAAGACTTTATCGGATACTTGGTTTTGGGTTATTATTTATCAGTAAAAACGTTTAAATACAGTAAAAGCACTGTCAATATTGCCGCTTTTTTGTTGCTATCTATTGGGGTAATAATAACAGCAGCAGGAACTTATCATTTAACAAATAATGACGGAAAGTTTAACCAATATTTTTACGGATATATAACGTTGAATACTTTAATGGTTTCAATTGGGGTCTTTTTAGTTTTTAAAAATTGGACTAATGTAAATTCTAAATCATCGAAAATCATTGATTTTATTAGCAAATATAGCTTCGGAATCTATTTAGTTCATGTATTGGTTTTATTTTATTTGTCGAAATGTGGAATCGATTATAGTTTAATGAATCCCGTTTTTTCAATTCCGTTGACGACTTTATTATGTTTGATATTTTCTACTTTAATTATTTATATAGTAAATAAACTGCCCTACGGAAAACATATTTCAGGATGAAACAAGCAGTTGAATACCTTATAGCAATAGAGCCTATTTTTAAGAATATTATTGAAAAATATGGGCTTCCCACAATTCCAAGACGACCACAAGGTTTTGAAACTTTGGTTTTGTTGATTCTGGAACAGCAGGTTTCTATAGATTCGGCAAAAGCTACCTTTTTAAAATTGAAAGCCAAAGAAAAGGATTTCGAACCCGAATCACTTCTTTTATTGACCGATGAAGAATATCGAAGTTTTGGCGTAAGCCGGCAAAAAACGTCCTATATCAAAGCATTATCCCATTCGATTATTACTAATAGCATTGATTTAGAAAGCCTTTCAGCAAAAACTTCTCAGCAAGTCCGTGACGAATTAATCAAAATTAAAGGAATCGGTAACTGGACCATCGATGTCTATTTGATGTTTTCACTGCAATCACCTGATATTATTCCGCTTGGCGATATTGCAGTAGTAAACACTATTAAGGAATTGCTAGCTATTCATGACAAACAAGAAATGGAAAGCTATGTTTCAAAATGGAGCCCGCATCGATCCCTTGCAACATTTTTATTGTGGCATTATTATTTGAATAAAAGAAATAGAAAAGTAGTCTATTAAATTAACGTTGTTTAAAGATAATGCAGAGAAAATGAAGATTTCGTATTGTAATATCGGATTCTTGTTTATTTTTGCAGTCTTAAATGCAAGAAAATAAAATATAAATATACCTAATGACCGCAGCAAAATTAAAATCTTTCGATGTGTTAATCGAAATCCCAAGAGGAAGCAGAAATAAATATGAATATGATTTCGAAATAAAAAGAATGCGTTTCGATAGAATGTTGTTCTCTTCGATGATGTATCCAGCAGACTACGGATTTATTCCAGAAACATTAGCCTTAGACGGCGATCCACTTGATGTTTTGGTTTTAATAAACGAACCAACATTTCCAGGTTGTGTAATGGAGGTAAAACCAATTGGAGTTTTTCACATGGCAGATGATAAAGGACCAGA
>CAILTC010000358.1 GCA_903837025.1 uncultured Bacteroidota bacterium
AAAAAATCTGAAATCTAGAATCTGCAATCTGCATTCTTTTTCGTATTTTTGCACTCCAAATAAAGGATTAAGAATATGTTAGATAGACTGCAAATAGTAAAACAGCGTGTCGATGAGATTTCGGACTTGATTATTCAGCCCGATGTGATCAGCGATCAAAAACGTTATGTGCAATTGAATCAGGAATATAAGGGTTTGAAAGCCTTAGCCGAAAAGCGTGATGAATATGTGCTTTTGATGGCCAATATTGACGAAGCCAACGAGATTATTGCCGATAATAGTGATGCGGATATGACCGAAATGGCCAAGATGCAACTGGATGAAGCGAAGGAAAGATTGCCGGAACTGGAGGATGAAATCAAGTTTTTGTTGATTCCGAAAGACGAGGAAGACGCCAAGAATGTGATGGTCGAAATTCGCGCCGGAACAGGTGGCGACGAAGCCAGTATTTTTGCCGGAGATTTGTTTAGAATGTACACGAAATATTGCGAAAATAGAGGTTGGAGAACTTCGGTTGTGGATATGAATGAAGGAACTTCGGGTGGTTTCAAAGAGGTGATTTTTGAAGTTACGGGCGAGGATGTTTACGGGACTTTGAAGTTTGAAGCAGGCGTTCACCGTGTGCAACGGGTACCGCAAACGGAAACGCAAGGTCGTGTTCATACCTCGGCAGCGACGGTTATGGTGCTTCCGGAAGCCGAAGAATTTGACGTGCAAATTGATATGAACGATGTTCGTGTCGATTTTTTCTGTTCTTCTGGACCTGGTGGACAATCGGTAAATACAACAAAATCGGCGGTTCGTTTGACGCACATTCCAACTGGTTTGGTGGCGCAATGTCAGGATCAGAAATCGCAACATAAGAATAAAGATAAAGCGTTGACGGTTTTGCGTTCTCGTTTATACGAACAAGAATTGGCCAAAAAACAAGCCGAAGATGCTACAAAACGTACGTCGCAAGTGAGTTCTGGTGACCGTTCGGCAAAAATTAGAACCTATAATTATTCTCAAGGTCGTGTAACGGATCACCGCGTGGGATTGACATTATACGATTTAGGAAACATCATGAATGGTGATATTCAGAAAATTGTTGACGAATTACAATTGGTTAACAACATGGAAAAACTGAAAGAAGCGAGCGAGGTTTTCTAAATTGGTTTTAGGTCTTCTTAAAACTATAAAAATAGTAGCCCCGAATTCACAAATTTAATTTGTGAATTCGGGGCTATTTCTATAAATAGACCAATTTTATTTTCGGAAGAATTGATTATAGATCGGCAATCCATTTCGTGATTTCATCCTTTGTTTTGCCAACTTTCTTTTGGATTTTTCCAAACATTTCGTCTTCTTTTCCTTCCTCAAGCAATAAATCGTCATCGGTTAGATCCGCATACTTTTGTTTTAATTTCCCTTTAATCTCGTTCCAATTTCCTTTGATTTCTGTAGTGTTCATAATGATTTATTTAGAATTAATAATTGAATTATAGTTGTTTTTTAAACACCTTCTGATGTTCTTTACAAATGTATCAGAACCCATAGGAAAATCTCTTATACAATTTTTTATGATTATTGTAAAATTCCAAGTTTTTTAGATTCAAGTTTGTAAATTTGCACAGAACTAAATTTCACAATGACTACACAACAACTAATTGACCAAATAAAAATCAAAAAATCGTTTCTATGCGTAGGATTAGATGTTGATTTGAATAAAATTCCACCTCATTTATTAGAACTAGAAGACCCGATTTTCGAGTTTAACAAAGCGATAATCGATGCAACACATGATTTGGCAGTGGCGTACAAACCTAATACCGCTTTTTTTGAAGCGTATGGAATAAAAGGCTGGATTTCTTTGCAAAAAACCATCCATTATATCAACGAAAATCATCCTGAAATCTTCACGATTGCAGATGCAAAACGCGGAGATATTGGTAATACTTCTTCGATGTATGCCAAAGCGTTCTTCGAAGATTTGAATTTTGACAGCGTAACCGTTGCTCCTTATATGGGGAAAGATTCGGTAGAACCTTTCTTGGCTTTCGAAAATAAACACACTATTATGCTGGCTTTGACTTCGAATGAAGGGGCGTTCGATTTTCAAACGTTGAAAGTGGATGGCGTAGAATTATACAAACAGGTTTTGGAAACGTCTAAAACATGGACGAATTCCGAAAATCTAATGTATGTTGTTGGCGCTACAAAAGCCGAATATTTCACGGAGATTCGCAAAATTGTTCCCGATAGTTTCTTGCTAGTTCCCGGAGTTGGCGCGCAAGGAGGAAGTCTTCAAGAAGTTTGCAAATACGGAATGAATGCTAATGTTGGCTTGCTAATAAATTCTTCACGTGCGATTATTTATGCCTCAAAAGAAAGTGATTTTGCCGAAAAGGCTAGGGAAGAAGCCTTGAAAATGCAACAAGAAATGGAAGGGATTTTAAACACCGATTTCACAAATTAGCACTGATTAATTTGTGGTAATTAGTGAAACTTTGTCTGTTTCTATTTAAAAGGTTGATTAACTAATTGAAATACTAGTTATTATATTTGTAAAATCTGCTGAATCAGCGTGAAAATTTTCAGCACGCAGATTCAGCAGATTGGTATTTTTGAAAAGTTGATTTTATCGATGCTTCGCTTTGATGTCCCATTTCATTAACCGCATATTTTAGATTTATAAACTTTTTGTTAAAATCTAACTTATTCTTAAAATTCATGGCGGAAAATTTTCTACATTGCTACTAGTAAAACCTATATTTTCTAAATGAAACCAAGATTAATAATTATATCGGATTTATGGGGATTAGAAAATTCAGGTTGGATTAATCTCTATTTTGAGATTTTGATAGCAAGATTCGAAATCCAATTGTATGATTCTTGTAAATTGGCCAATATCTCTTTTGTTGATAAAATTGAAAATCAGCTTCATGATGAATTTATAAATGGCGGGATTGATCTTGCCGTTGAAAATTTATTGAATTTAGAAAAAGGAAATATTAGTGTTCTTGCTTTCAGTATTGGAGGAACAATAGCTTGGAAAGCGGGTTTGAAAGGTTTGAAAATAGTCAATTTTACAGCAATATCTTCAACAAGACTGCGTTTTGAATCGACCAACCCAGATTGTAAAATACAGTTATATTTTGGAGAGAATGACGAGGATAAACCTGTTGGAATGTGGGCAAAAAATCTAAGTGTCGATTATGAAATTGTGGAAAATGAAGGGCATGAAATGTATAAAATTCATGATTTTGCACTTAAAGTTTGTAGTGGACTAATTTCGAATTTACACGAATAATTTGTTGAAATTAGTGAAATTCGTGACTTAAAATTTTCTACATTGCAGCGAATTAAATTCACAAAAAAGAAATAATGACAAAAAGAGATTTTTTTAGATTGATTATTAAGATTTTTGGACTTTATTCAGGAATAGTAGCTGTTTTTACGGTTATACCGAATAATATTTCTAATATCTTAATGCAATTTGATACTACTGTTGCTCTATTTATAATTGGAACTACACTTGTAATTATACTCTTTTTTTTAATTTTGATTTTCAAAGCAGATTTAATTATAGATATTTTAAAATTGGATAAAGGATTTGATGATGATACTATTCAATTCGAAAATCTGAATAGTGAAAGTGTTGTGAAAATCGCTATTTTTTTGATTGGTGGTTTTTTAATTATTGATTACTTACCAAGTTTTCTTCAATATTCATATCAAGCGTTCAAGAGTAAAGTTCAAAATTCAGAATATTTGAATACTCCAGTAAATTCTTTTCATTGGATTGTTAGTGGAATTAATTTGCTTCTTGGTTACCTATTAATCACTAATTATAAAGTAATTGCAAATTATTTTACAAAGAAATAGCCATTGATAAACTACACCCTTTATAAAAACGAAAATAGCGATCAGTGGGTGACTTTTGTCCATGGCGCTGGCGGTAGTTCGTCTATTTGGTTCAAGCAAATTCGGGATTTCCAGAAAGTGTATAATGTTTTGTTATTGGATTTGCGAGGGCACGGGGATTCAAAACCTACTTTAAAAAAAGCATTCAAGCAAAAATATACTTTCGAATCTATCGCCAATGATGTTCTCGAAGTTATTGACCATTTGAAAATTGAAAAATCGCACTTTGTCGGGATTTCCCTCGGCACGATTTTGATTCGGCAATTGGCCGAAATGCACCCAGAAAGAGTGCAAAGTATGATATTGGGTGGTGCTATTCTTAAAATGAATTTCCGTTCACAAATCTTAATGAAATTAGGGAATACTTTCAAATATGTATTGCCTTATTTGGTGTTGTACAAGTTTTTTGCCTTTGTGATTATGCCGAAAAAAAGTCATAAACAATCGCGTTTGCTTTTTATCAATGAAGCCAAAAAATTATACCAGAAAGAATTTATAAAATGGTTCAAACTCACCGCCGAAATCAATCCTGTTTTGCGCTGGTTTCGCCAAGTAGAATTGAATATTCCAACGCTTTATATCATGGGGGAGGAAGATTATATGTTTTTGCCATCGGTGCGACAAGTAGTCGAAAAACATTATAGATCATCCAAATTGTTTGTAATTGAGCAATGTGGGCATGTCGTCAATGTCGAGCAACCCATAATTTTTAATAATGAAGTTTTATCTTTTATAGGTTTAACCAAATAAAAAAAATGCCAATATCCTAAGATATCAGCATTTCCTTTACTAACCAAAACCAAAATAATAAATAACCAGTTTATTACACTGCAAAGATGCTGTTTTTTCGGGCTATTGCTGTTAATGGTTTGTTATTAGTTTGTTGGATATACGTTAAGATTTTTCACAAAGCGATTTGCTTTCCTTGGTTTTATTCCAAAAAAAATGTCCCACTATTTGCGGGACAATCTTTTTTACTAACCAAAACCAAAATAATAAATAACCAGTTTATTACCTTACAAAGGTCGCCAACTTACACGCTTTGTGCTGTTAAGGATTTGTTATTAGTTTGTTGCACATACGTTAAGTTTTTATGTTTGATTTAGAATATTTTTATGTAATGTTTTTTTAATCCTGCAAACAATATTTTTCTCTTAATGAACCTTAATATCTTAAGGGTTTTAAGAAAAACACACCTTTATTTTTTGTCTTGTAAAGCAAAAACTTTCTTCAATACATCCGAAGTTCTAGAATTTAGGTTTGTTCTAATGTTTTTTTCTTCGACAGTAATCATTTTAAAAACGCCATCGAGGGATTTATTGGTCACATAATCTGTGATATCAGGATTTACTTTTTTGACAAAAGGAAGCGTGTTGTATTTTTTTATGATCGAAGCCCAAATTACATCGGCACCCACTTTTCCAAGCGAGGTTTGCACAACAGGACTAAATTTAGCATACAGTGCTTTTGTTGTCGAAGTCTGTAAATAGGCAGTTGCGGCAGAATCATTTCCCATCAAAATGCTTTTGGCATCGGTAATAGTAATGTTTTTTATAGCGGTGACAAAAATAGGCGTTGCTTCCTTTACGGCATCTTCGGCGGCACGATTCAATGCTTTTATTCCGTCATCGGCCAAGTTTCCCATTCCCAATTTGCGTAAGGCATGATCCACTTTTACCAATTCGTCCGGCATCAAAATCTTAACGGCATCGTTTTTATAAAACCCATCGGTCTGCGTTAATTTCGAAACTTGCTCCGTCACACCTTTATTCAAAGCCTCCTTTAATCCACTGGCAATATCAAGACCCGTATTGTTTTTTGTCAAAACAGCCACTTGATCGCTTGCTTTTTTTAGAATATCCTTGAATTGGGCATTGCTAATAATTGGCGCTATAAGG
>CAILTC010000359.1 GCA_903837025.1 uncultured Bacteroidota bacterium
AATCCAGTGAAAACAGTAAACGATTTATTAAAACCAGCACATCAACCTCAATAATTTTGGAAACCGAAAAAATCATATTCGAATTAAATTTCAAAGCCGTTAGAAGTAGTGGTGCTGGTGGTCAGAACGTGAATAAAGTTTCCTCGAAAGTGGTACTGTCTTTTGATTTGAAAAATTCGCAAGCCTTGTCCGAAGAAGAAAAAATGCTATTGGAAACCAAATTGTATTCGAGATTAACAACCGAAAAAATACTGATTTTGAATTGTGATGAAGATCGAAGTCAACTCAAAAATAAGTCGATTGTTATCAAACGATTTCTAGATATAATTACTGCAGGACTTGTGATTCCTAAAATAAGAAAAGCCACAAAAATTCCAAAATCGGTTATCAGAAAGAGGATCAAAGATAAAAAAAATGTTTCAGACCTTAAGAAAAATAGACGGAAACCAGATTTTTAGTATTGATAATGAGATAATTATAAATTTAACTAAAATATTTATTGCTATAAATCCTCATACTTGATGGTTTTATATTGATACTTTTCTATCTTTGCCCCGTCTCAAAGGGGTGCTCTAAATTACGAGCTGAGATTATACCCAACGAACCTGAACAGGTAATGCTGTTAAGGGAAATAGATTCGAAGATGATTACATGTCATTCTGAAAATCGGAACAAATCATTTTAATTTAACAAAAGAATAATTCCCCCTTTTATTCGTAAAACTATTTACGGATGAACAATTCATTTTACTTAAAAAGCCAAAAGCCACAAGTCAAGAGCCAAAAGGCAAAAGGCAAAAGCCAATTAGTTTCAGTTTGCTTTTTTCTTCTATTTTCTATTCTCTCTTTCTCTCAAGAAAAACAACAACAAGACACCACCAAAGTCGAAAAACTCGATGAGGTTTTAGTTTCGGCGGTTCGTGTCACTTCAAAAACACCTGTTAGTTTCAGTAATTTGGACAAAAAGGAAATAAAGTTTCGAAATTTAGGTCAAGATATTCCTATTTTGATGAATTATTTACCTTCTGTTGTCACCACTTCCGATGCTGGAAACGGAGTAGGTTACACCGGGATTCGCGTTCGCGGAAGCGATGCCTCTCGGGTAAATGTCACCATTAATGGCATTCCTTATAATGACGCAGAAAGTAGTGGAAGCTATTTTGTAGATATGCCCGATTTTGCGTCTTCGGTTGAGAGTTTGCAATTGCAGCGCGGTGTGGGAACTTCTACGAACGGAGCGGGTGCTTTTGGCGCAAGCCTAAATATGCTTACCGACAGTTATTCTAAAGTGAGCAATAGCGAAATTTCGAATTCCTTCGGAAGTTTTAATACTCAAAAACATACCGTGAAATTTAGTACGGGTTTGATGGACGACCATTTTGAAATCGCAGGTCGCTTGTCGGCTATCAAATCGGATGGGTATATTGATCGTGGTGCTTCAGATTTGAAATCTTATTTTCTTCAAGGAACGTATGTGGGTAAAACGACTTTGATTAAAGCCATCGCTTTTGGAGGAACAGAAAAAACCTATCAATCTTGGTATGGTGTCGATGCCGAAACAATGGCAATAGATAGAACGTTTAATTATGCGGGAATGTACACCGACTTAAACGGAAATACGCAGTTTTATAAAAATGAAACAGATAACTACCAACAAGATAATTACCAATTGCATTGGAACGAAAAAGTAGCAAAGAAGTGGAATACCAATTTGGCGTTTCATTATACAAAAGGAAAAGGATATTATGAAGAATATAAATATAATGAACCTGTTGAAGGATATCCTGGTATTTTGCCAACTAAAACGGTTGAAGATAGCAATGGAAATTTAGTTCCAGGAACCGATTTAATTCGTCAGCAATGGTTGGATAATAAATTCTACGGAACTACATTTTCGGCAAATTACAAGGACGAAAAGCTAGATTTTATTTTTGGTGGAGGATATAACAAATACGAAGGCGGGCATTTTGGAGAAGTGATCTGGGCTCGTTTTGCCTCTCAAAGTGAATTGGGAGAT
>CAILTC010000360.1 GCA_903837025.1 uncultured Bacteroidota bacterium
TAGAACGCGCACCAGGTGTTTCCGTAGAACACATCATCGCTTCCACCGAAGCTAATTTAATTATCCAAGGCGAAATTCCGGAAATGGTGATTGATTAAAGCAAAAACTATGAAATAGAAAGACCGTTTACTCATTGAGAATAAACGGTCTTTTTCATTATATAATCTTTCTAACTTTGCAAAAAACTTTCCGCCTTTTACAATTAATTTTTATAAATTTTCGAAGAAATCATTCCCTTTATCATCTGTAATAATGAAAGCTGGGAAATCTTTAATTGTGATTTTACGAACCGCTTCCATGCCTAATTCTTCAAAATCAACCACCTCAACAGAAAGTATATTTTCTTTGGCCAAAATAGCCGCTGGTCCACCAATTGAACCTAAATAAAATCCGCCGTAAGTTTTACAAGCATTCATCACGTCTTTGGTTCTGTTTCCTTTGGCAAGCATCACCATACTTCCACCGTGTTTTTGAAATTCATCCACATAAACATCCATTCTACCGGCAGTTGTTGGTCCAAAACTTCCCGAAGCCATTCCGTCAGGTGTTTTTGCAGGGCCTGCATAATAAATTGGGTGATTTTTAAAGTATTCTGGCATGGGTTGACCCGCATCTAATATTTCTTTGATTCTGGCGTGCGCACTATCACGAGCCACAATCAAAGTTCCGTTGAGTTTCAAACGGGTTTTAATTGGGTATTGTGATAATTTTTTTAGAATATCCGCCATGGGTTGATTCAAATCAATTTCGACAGCAGGTTCCAAATGAGGTGCCGTTTCTGGCAAAAACCGTTTTGGATTCACTTCCAATTGTTCAACGTATATTCCATCTTTGGTAATTTTACCCTTGATATTTCTATCGGCAGAACAAGAAACTCCCAATCCTACCGGACAAGAAGCAGCGTGGCGTGGCAAACGAATTACTCGAACATCATGGGTAAAGTATTTACCTCCAAACTGCGCTCCAATCTGACTTTCTTGACAAATTAATTGCACTCTTTTTTCCCATTCTAAATCACGGAAAGCTTGACCAGCCATGTTTCCAGAAGTAGGTAAATTATCAAAATAGCCTGCCGATGCTTTTTTAACAGTAGCCAAATTCGATTCGGCAGAAGTTCCTCCAATCACCAAAGCCAAGTGATACGGCGGGCAAGCCGAAGTCCCTAAATCTCTGATTTTCGCCCGAACGAAAGCGTCCATTGATTTTTCATTCAACAAGGATTTCGTTTGTTGGTATAAATACGTTTTATTGGCAGAACCACCCCCTTTTGCCAAAAACAAAAACTCATAAGAAGCACCTTTTTTGGCATAAATATCAATTTGCGCCGGAAGATTAGAACCCGAGTTTTTCTCTTCGAACATGCTAATGGGTACAATTTGAGAATACCTAAGATTTCTTTCTTGATAGGTATTAAAAATCCCTCTCGAAAGCCATTCGGCATCATCAACGCCTGTATATACATTTTCACCTTTTTTGGCCATTACAATCGCCGTTCCGGTGTCTTGGCAAGAAGGTAATTCGCCTTCGATAGCTACCGCAGCGTTTTGCAATAGATTATAAGCCACAAAACGGTCGTTGTCTGTTGCTTCTGGATCGTCAAGAATGGCTTTTAGTTTTGCTAAATGTGCGGTTCGCAACATAAACGAAACGTCTTTCAATGCTTCTTGCGCTAATAATTCTAAACCTTTTGGATCAACGGTCAAGATTTCTCTTTCGCCTAGTTTTTCTGTTTTTACAAAATCAGAAGTGATTTTGCGGTATTGGGTGTCGTCTTTTAAAATTGGATAAGGATCCTGGTATATAAAGTCCATAAAATGAGTTTTTTTAAGAACGTCAAATATAAGAATTGTAGAAGTAATTCTTTGTGATTTATATCAACTTATGGTTTAGAATTGTTATAAATTAAAGATTGAATTGACAAAATTGGATTAAAATTTAACCAACATTTTTTTAACGGATTGAAATCCATTTGCCATTGCTACGCCAACGGATTGAAATCCGTTGGAAACAAAAAATTTTAAATTTCGATTCGTTTAAAAAAACCAGCTCGCCACCAAAATCGCTGTAATCACACAAACAAAATCAACCAAAAGCATGGTGCTCAAAGTGTAGCGCGTATTTTTAATTTTGATCGATCCAAAATAAACAGCGATAACATAAAACGTGGTTTCGGCACTGCATTGGAAAATAGAACTTAATCTGCCCGTGAAAGAATCAACACCAAAAGTACGCATCGAATCAATCATAAATCCTCTTGAACCTCCAGAGCTAAAAGGTCTTAGCATCGCTACTGGCAAAGCATCGGTTATCCCTTTACTTACACCCAAATGCGAAAAAATAAAAGAAAGCCAATTGCTGATAATTTCAAACAAACCGCTATTTCTAAATAATGAAATGGCGACTAACATAGCTAAAACATAAGGAAAAATGGTAACACCTGTTTTCAAGCCATTGTTGGCGCCTATCACAAACGTATCAAAAACAGTGGTTTCTTTTTCGGTGAATTTTTTCTCGTGTAGAAAGGAAAATACCAATGTAAAACCAATAATTGTGACTAGCATCAAGCCTGAAAGATTTGCCGTAAAGAAATTTTTACCCACTAAATCTAACTGATTCACATACATCAACAAGCCTACAATTGTAGCAATAACAGTCATTAAACCGACTACTAATGTGGCACTTTTGAAATTTACTTTTTGTCTAATTCCCACAATCAAAAAAGCAGCAATTGTACCAATAAATGAAGTGATAATACAAGGTAACATCACATCGGCAGGATTAGCGGCGTTTTCGGCAGCTCGGTATCCTATAATCGAAGTAGGAATTAATGTCAATCCCGCGGCGTGCAAACACAAAAACATGATTTGGGCATCGCTCGCCTTGTCTTTGTCGGGATTCAGCGTTTGCAAACTTTCCATGGCTTTTAATCCAAAAGGAGTTGCGGCAGAATCTAAGCCCAAGAAATTAGCAGCAAAATTCAAAGTCATATAGGAAATCGATTCGTGATTTTTGGGAACGCTTGGAAACACTTTTACAAAAACTGGACTCAATAATTTAGCGAGTTTTTCGGCGGCTCCAGAAACAATAAGTAATTCCATCAATCCACAAAAGAAGGCCAAATAAGCAATCAAGGGTATAATTAAATCCAATACCGTGTTTTTACACGTTGGCAAAAGCCCATCGGATTTTTGTACCCCACTATAAATTTTGACTGTTTTACTCGAATAAACGTAGGTAGTATCTGGATTTGAAGTAATTTTATCAATCACCATCGTTTGTTTTGGTGCTTTTTCGATGCTGTCTTTTACAAAAGCTGGTAATTGGTTAATGTACTTTTCTGAAATTAAAATAGGGTCGTCTTTCTTGCCATTCAAAACAAAATCGATGGTATAACTGTTTCCAATAAATAAACTCACCACAATAAAAGCAATCGAAGAAATGAAAATCGCCAACCAGAATCTACTCAATACCATAATTTATAATTTTTGTAAATGTAATAAATCAATGTCAATTGCAATATCAATGAAGATCCTTAAACGTGAATAATCTCCTCTTCAACCAACAAATCTTCTCGTCTTAAACGCAAGAAAATCTGTGCCACGGCAATCGTGTCTTTTTCACAATAGGTTACAATACGGTCGATGTCTTTTTCTACATAAAAAACATGACCTACTTGACTTCCGTCAATATCGCCTTTAGGAGAAGGGATTCCGAGCACTTTGCACATTAATTTCAAGGAGGTGTAATGCTTGTAATCGCCAAATTTCCACAATTCTAAAGTATCTAAATGGGGGATTTCCCAAGGTTTTTTGCCAAATAAATTGAGTTTGTTGGGAATCGAAATTTGATTGATAATCATTCGACGCGCGATAAACGGAAAGTCGAATTCCTTGGCGTTATGTCCGCATAAAACATGTTGCGGCTGATTGAAATGATTGTTTAAAAGATTGATAAAATCATGCAGAATTTTCTTTTCCTCACCAAAAAACGAAGTCACTCTAAAATTTCGAATATCCCCTTTGATCACAAAAAAACCGACAGAAATACAGACAATTTTACCAAATTCGGCCCAAATTCCGGCGCGATCATAAAAATCCTCTGGCGTAAAATCGTCCTTGCGCTGGTATTGGGTTTTATGTTCCCAAAGATCTTTCATTTCGTCGTCTAAAGTATTGAAGTCTTCTACTTCTGGAACGGTTTCAATATCGAGAAACAGAATATTATTGAGATTGATTTTTTCGATCATAATTTAGACTTGATTTAGACTTCTTAGACTTATAGAAACTTTAGACTTGATTTTTTTAAAATCTAAGATAATGTAAATATCTTACAATCCAAGAGGTCTAAACTAAAATAAACTTTGTTGCGTGGTTGGATTTTCGTGTTCTAACAACCATTTTTTTCGCCATAATCCGCCAGCATAACCAGTTAGAGAACCATCTGTTCCGATGACTCTGTGGCAGGGAACGACAATCCAAAGCGGATTTTTTCCGTTGGCGGAAGCCACGGCTCGAATCGCTTTGACGTCGCCTAATTTTTTGGATAATTCCATGTAAGACATCGTTTTCCCGAAAGGAATTTCGAGTAATCCTTTCCAAACTTTTTGTTGAAATTCGGTTCCGGATGGATTTAATTTGAAAGTGAATGCCGTTCTTTTTCCTTCGAAATAGTCGTTGAGTTGCGAAACTGCTTCTTGCAAAACAATTGGAATTGTTGTAGAAATTTTGCCTTGGTCTGCTATGGAAATTATAGAAATACCGTTTTCATCGCCTGTTATTTTGGCAATTCCTAAGGGAGTTTTGATGTGAGTTGTTTCCATTAGATAAATATACTAAATAAATTGTACAGTAACTATTGCTGTTTTTTACTTAAAAAATCAATCGCTTTTTGAGCAATTTCAGACTGATGTTCTCTAGGTGTAGCTAACAAAATGTCCGTAAAAAGATTAACCGATTTTATTTCAATATATCCTATTTCGGGATAATTGTGACTTTTTAAAATATTCGTTGGAACAATCGATACTCCTAATCCGTTTTTGACTAATTGTATAATCGAAGAAATGTTATTCGACTCATGGACAACTTTTGGCTCAA
>CAILTC010000361.1 GCA_903837025.1 uncultured Bacteroidota bacterium
AAAAATGAATAAAGATAGTATTGACGAATGGAGCAATAAATAATATTTTTGAATTCATTATCAAAAAATACCGTTTCAACATTGAAACGGTATTTTTTTTGAATCTATTATAAGTTTATCGTAAGAGGTTAATTATTTCACAGTGTCATTTTGGGATACCAATTTCATAAATTATCACCTCTTTTTTCTGTGTAAATTTGTAAAATTTGAGTTTTATCTTTATCAGAAGAGATTTATTATTTTCTACAATTTATGTCATAAAAAAAGGGCTTGATTGCTCAAGCCCTTTTTTAATCTATATTTTTTGTTGTTTCAATACTGTAAATTTTGAAAATTATTTTTTCAAAGATCTTACATAATTTACAACCAACCATCTGTCTTCATCATTAGGAATTTTTTTCTTGAATGAAGGCATATCACCTCTTCCTTCGGAAACTTTGTAGAAAATTTCACCGTCAGTTTGGCTTTGAGCTTTTGAAGAAGAGAAATCTCCCATGTCTCCTTTAAGTTCAGGAGCTTTAGATCCATCTCCTAATCCTTTTTTTCCGTGACATGAGCTACATTGTTTTGCAAACAATGCTTTTCCTTCGTTAGCTCCTTCTTTGTCTTTTGCATTCGTTGGGTTTTTCATGCTTTTGTATTTAGCAGGCACTTCCCAAACTTTAGATTGAACCAATACTGTAAAAGATAACAGTGTAAAAGCAGTTAATCCAACAATTGTAAATAATTTTAAATTTCGCATAGTAATTAATTTTTAGATTTGTAAATTTTATATAGATTAAAGAGTAAAAGTGTTAATATAGACCAAATTCCAATTAATAATACGTTTGGAATTATCAATAAGAAAAACGGAATCTTCGTTGGTGGAGACCACATTGTTCTTTGATTAAATGTTGATTTATCCACAATTGGCACACCAAAAGCAGTATTGATATTAGCAATAACTGTTCCGTATTTTTCACTTTCTGGCAAAACTACCTGAAAGTTTAATTTTCCATCAATTCCGGTATATCCTTTTTCAACTTTAGCTTCAACAGCTCCATCAGCATCGGTAGTGTAATTTGCTTCACCGCCAACGGATAAATTACCAAACAATCTTTTTAAACCAATATTCAAAGCTTCCTCAGCAACTGGTTTGTTGGCTGCAGAAAGTAATTTAGCTTTGATGGTATAGTCATTATCTGCTTTTTCTATTGTAGCTTCGATATTAATATCCTTGATAGTTAGGCTTTCGTCTGCATCTTCATAAACTTTGTCATTTTCAGATTTCACTTTATAGGTAGTTGATTGTTCTACAAACTTGGCAGGAATGACAAATTTTGCTTTTCCATCTTTATTTGTTTTGATTTCGCCAATTTTTATGTCGGCAACAACACCAGTAGTATCTTTTTTGTAAACGGTAAAGTTTAAATTTCCGCAAGGTTCAAAACCTTTTTCGCCTTTTGATTTTGCGTTAATAGTCAAAAACGAGTACTCTTTCATTATTTTTGAATACTGAATGGAAAGGCTAGCACTCTTTTTTTCTTTTTGAGCATAAGTGCTATTTCCAGAAAAAGCAAATAACACAGTCAAAATTAAAAGGAATGATTTGCAATTTTTTATAACTGATTGTATCATAGTGAATCCGTTTTATGAGTTTCTAATAGACCTTTTTCTTCGGCAGTTTCATGTATTGGGATTATTGGCAAGTAACGAAATAATAGTGTCATAATCAACAATGATGATGCCAAAGTTCCAAAAGTAATTGTCCATTCTAATGCAGAAGGGAAGTAACTATGCCAAGATTTTGGCACCCCTTGAAAAGGAAGGAATGGGTGAAGTAATGTAGGTGTAACAATGATAAAACGTTTCCACCAAGCTCCCACAACTACTAATATACCGATGATAAATAGAGGTAGTGGTTTTCTTCCTTGTGGAAAAATCAACGCTATAGTAGGAATTACTAATCCGCCAATGATGGCACTCCAGAACATTAAAGCATAATCGCCTAAGAACAGTGAATACAAGTGACCTGCTTCTTCGGTTGTTGTTTTATAGGCAGGAACTAAATATTCGTTTACATTAAAATACAAGTAAACCAAGCAAAGTAAAACAAGCAATTTTCCCATTTTATCAAAGTGCAATTCAGTAATATATTCTTCTAAATGATATACTCTTCTTAAAATGTACATGATAACGACAACCGCACCAGAACCCGCAACAAAGGCACCAGCAATAAAGTAAGGACCAAAATTAGAGCTATCCCATCCTGGTCTATAGGTGGTTGCAAAAAGCCAAGCAGTTACAGTATGAATACCAAAAGCTACAGGTATTATCAAAACAGACAAGGTATTAATCGATTTGTTATAAAGCCCTTCTTGTTCTTTGCTTCCTGTCCAGTTTAGCGAAAGTTTGCCATACCATTTACTCAATTTAGGTTGATCTGCAAAATACTTTTTCAGTATTGCAAAATCAGGTAATAAAGGAAAAAACAACAACATTAAGCTGATGCTTAAATAGGTTGAAATCACAAGTACATCCCAAATAATTGGCGATTGTAATCTTCCATGTAAAAAGATATTGTAAATTCTATCTGGTCGTCCCATGTCAATAATGATGGTTAAACCCGCCATTATGATTGCCGCAACAGCAATGACTTCGGCAATTCTTGTGAGAGGTGTACTCCAAGTAGCTCCCGATAAACGCAATATGGCAGTCACCAAGGAACCCACTAAACTTACGGCTACAAAAAACACAAAATTAGAGATGTAAACTCCCCATAAAGCATAATCATTTAAGTGGGTAATACTTAAACCTTTGGTTAATTGTTGGTAATAAGCATATAAAGCGCAAACAATAACCACCAATAAAAAGGCTACCCAAATCTGACCTAGTTTCCCGAATTTTTTGGGAGCTAGATCTTGTATTAATTTATCATATTCTTTCATAATTATTATTTTTTAGGAACTGATTCAAATTCAGTGTAATTCTCAAGTCCTTTTTCATAAGCATCATCTTCTATACCGCTTGGTGGTAGGTAAAAAACACTTGGTTCAGTTCCTAATCCTTCCATTAAACGATGACCCGCTCTTTCTTTTAAAAGTTTGCTTAATTTGAATGTTTCTCCGCTACCATTGGTTACTGCATCTTCATACATATCACCAAAAGCAAATACATCGTTTGGACACGCTTTTACACAAAAAGGAAGTTCACCTTTTACAATTTGGTGTGGACAGAAATCACATTTATCCACCGTACCTTTTACGCTAGGTTCACCACAAAAATCAGGTGTGTAGTCTGCTTTATTAGCAATTACGCCTTGTTCTGGTTCTTTCCAATTGAAAACTCGAATTGAATAGGGACAAGCTGCCATACAAAAACGACAACCAATGCAACGTTCGTTATCAATAAGTACGATTCCATCTTCACGTTTGAAAGTAGCATCTACAGGACAAACTTTTACACAAGGTGGTTTATCGCAATGTTGGCATTGGGTTGGCATAAAATAAGGAGCCGTTTCTTCCGATTCCTGCATTTTGTAAATTTTTAGCCAAGCATTATCACCAGTGATATAATGTCCTTTATTACAGGCATTCTGGCATTTTCTGGCATTTTTACATTTGGCCAAATCCACTACCATCACAAACTTTTTACCAGGAAAACCTACTCTTGGATTATAGTCTTTTGGTTTAATAGAGAAATCTTTTACTTCCGAAACAGGAACTTGAACTAGATGACCATCTGTTGTCATTAATTCTTCGGTTTCTTTAGATTTTGATTCACCAAAAACTTTTGTTGCTAGTATGGTTCCAGCTGTTGCAATTAAGCCGAATTTAATACCTGTCTCAAAAAATTTACGTTTCGATTGTTG
>CAILTC010000362.1 GCA_903837025.1 uncultured Bacteroidota bacterium
AAAACGAGAAAATAATATTAAAGAAAATATAATGAACCTAAGAAACTCTCAACTCGACGTTGACAATTGGATCAAAGAACACGGTGTTCGTTACTTCAACGAACTCACAAATATGGCGCAACTTACCGAAGAAGTAGGCGAAGTAGCCCGAATTATAGCCCGCCGTTACGGCGAACAATCCGAGAAAGAAAGCGATAAAAACAAAGATCTTGGCGAAGAACTTGCTGATGTAGTTTTTGTAGTTTTGTGTTTGGCAAACCAAACCGGAATCGACTTACAAGCTGCTTTCGACAAGAAATTGGATTTGAAATCAATCCGTGATAAGGACCGACACAAAAACAACGAAAAGTTGAAATAATTATGAATTGTGAAGGAGTAATAGTAAATTGCGCCACTAAATTATTTGGCCAAAAAGTAAAAGGCCATAACTCATAATTACAAATATGAATTTACTTCTACAACCTGCAGTCTGCAATCTAAAATCTGAAATCTCAATAACGGGTTCAAAATCTGAAACCAATCGTTTGTTATTACTTCAAGCTTTGTTTCCAAATATTAGTATAGAAAACACCTCGAATTCTGACGATAGTGAAGTGATGCAAATGGCTTTGAAAGGCAATGAGGAAATTATAGATATCCATCACGCCGGAACAGCCATGCGATTTCTTACTGCTTTTTTTGCTATTCAGGAAAATAGAACGGTGACGCTTACGGGTTCTCCACGTATGAAAGAAAGACCCATAAAGATTCTTGTTGAAGCTTTAAGACAACTAGGGGCCAAAATAGAATATGTAGAAAATGAAGGTTTTCCGCCCATAAAAATCACAGGACAAAAACTCGCACAATCTAAAGTTTCTTTGCCCGCAAGCGTAAGCAGCCAATATATTTCGGCGCTTTTGTTGATAGGTGCCAAACTCGAAAACGGAATCGAATTGACATTAGAAGGCGAAATTACATCTGTTCCTTATATCAAAATGACATTGGCTTTGCTAAATGATTTAAAGATAAAAACAAGTTTTGAAGATAACGTAATCAAAGTTTTTTCAAAACTAGAAGTAGCAACCAAAGTAATGACTGTTGAATCCGATTGGAGTTCGGCATCCTATTTTTTCAGTATTGCAGCTTTGTCTCAAAACGCAACATTTGCATTAACGAGTTATAAAGAAACGAGCCTACAAGGGGATTCTGCTTTGGTAGCAATCTACCAGAAAATGGGTGTTGATACTCATTTCGAAGGAAATAAAATGACGCTTACTCAACAAGAAAATTTCAAGTTCGAATCGGTTAATTTCGATTTAAACAACACGCCAGATATTGCGCAAACTATTGTGGTTACTTGTCTTGGTTTAGGAATTGGTTGTCATCTTACCGGACTTCACACCTTGAAAATTAAAGAAACCGATAGACTTGAAGCCTTACATATCGAATTGACAAAACTCGGGGCTAATATTTCGGTTACAAACGAAAGTCTAACGCTTTTGCCTTCGCCAACAATCAATCACAACATAAAAATCGCCACCTATAACGATCACCGTATGGCAATGGCATTTGCTCCTTTGGCCTTAAAGGTGCCAATTATCATCGAAAACGCCGAAGTAGTGTCAAAATCATATCCCGATTTTTGGGAAGATTTAAAAAGTTTAGGGTTTCAAATTTTCGAATAATAAACTTTGTTACTTGGCGTCTTTGTGGCAAAACTAAAAATAAACATCAAAACACTTGACAACGCCTATCTCACAATCGTATATTTGCGCACGATTTAAAATTAGGAGAATCAAAACCCCTAATTTATAACTCATAACTCATAACTTCTTCTAAATGAAATTATCACATTTTCAATTCAATTTACCAAAAGAACTTCTTGCGGAATATCCTGCCGAAAATAGAGACGAAGCACGTCTAATGGTTATTGATCGCAAAAAGCAGACTATAGAACACAAAACTTTCAAAGATGTTATCGATTATTTTGATGAAGGTGATGTCCTAATTTTGAATAATACTAAAGTTTTTCCAGCACGTTTGTACGGAAATAAAGAAAAAACTGGAGCTAGAATCGAAGTTTTTTTACTTAGAGAATTAAATGCCGAACAACGTCTTTGGGATGTATTAGTCGATCCTGCTCGTAAAATCCGTATCGGAAACAAATTGTATTTTGGTAACGATGATTCATTAGTAGCCGAAGTTATCGATAATACAACCTCACGTGGTAGAACACTTCGTTTTCTTTACGATGGTTCGTATGAAGAATTCAGAAATAAATTGACCGAACTTGGAGAAACTCCAATCCCAAAATACATCAGCAGAGATGTAACACCTGAAGATGCTGATCGTTACCAAACTATCTATGCCAAAGAAGAAGGAGCTGTTGCAGCGCCAACTGCAGGTTTGCACTTTTCTAAGCATTTGTTGAAAAAATTAGAAATTAAAGGAATAAAATTTGCCGAAGTTACCCTTCACGTTGGTTTGGGAACTTTCAATCCTGTTGAGGTTGAAGATTTATCCAAACACAAAATGGATTCGGAGGAATTAAAAATTACTCAAGAAGCTTGTGATATTGTTAACAATGCCAAATTAAATAAAAAACGGATTTGTACCGTAGGAACTACTTCTATGCGTGCCGTAGAAAGTTCTGTTTCTTCTCAAAGAACCTTGAATCCTTTCGACGGTTGGACAAATAAATTTGTTTTTCCTCCTCACGATTTCAGTTTGGCGACTTGTATGATTACCAATTTCCACACACCAAAATCAACTTTATTAATGATGGTTTCCGCATTTTGTGGACATGATTTAATGAAAAGAGCTTACGAAGAAGCCATCAAAGAAGAATACAAATTCTATTCTTACGGTGATGCGATGTTAATCATCTAATCCTTTTGAAGAATAAAGTAATATGAATCTCGTCAGCAATGGCGAGATTTTTTTTGGGTGTGACCGAAAAGGGTCTGGCTATTTGTTAAATCTTTATTTACATCTTACAGGTTTCTAAAAACCTGTCAGATGTAAATAAAGGATTTTCACTTCAAACGAAGTTCACTGAATTCCGATGAAAACAAACATTAAGTGAAGTAATCCCTCGCGCAAACCTCATTTCAGAGGCGTTTACGTTAAAAGAAGGATTTCGACGGCATGTCTTTTCTTGCGTATTGAAAACGATCTACTAATTTTGGCAAACAATAGCCATCAAGGCCATTCAGCGCAATAACATTGCCTTTGTCAATTTGCAACCAACCATCTTCATGTTGCAAATTTTCATCAAAAAATAAATTTTCAATCGAAGCGATTATATGAATCGTATCATTTTCTTTGATGTAATATTCATTCACATATTTGCAATACAACTGAACAGGGCTTCCTTTTACAAAAGGAATTTTAATTCCATTTTTGTATTCTTCCTCCAAATTTGTTTTGTCAAATTCCGAAACTCCCAATTCATAATTGGCCGAAGTATGATGCGCATCGGCAATCATTTCGACCGTAATGTGGTTGATGGTAAAAAAGCCTGTTTCTCTGATGTTCTTATAAGTATCTCTAGGAACTGTCGTAGGGCGCATTATAAATCCGATCAACGCAGGTTCGCTACCTAAATGCGTAACACTGCTAAAAATAGCTACATTCGGCTTTCCATTCACCGATTTTGTAGCAATCAGATTTGCCGATTTATATCCCGTACACGAATTAATTAGATTCAATCGTTCTATTTTTCCCATTAGAGAAATGGCCTCTTTCGATATGTTTTTCATCTTTCATTGATTTACTGCAAATATAATTTTGTTTAATTAAATTAAATATTAATTAAACAAAAAAATAATATTTCTGCCTATATGTTTCTGGTATTAAACTACACATTGTAAATTAAATTGAGGTGTTTTTGTTATTTCGACGATGGAGAAATCACAAAGATTAAAAAACATTGGTATAAGTAATGAACAGTCCAATTTGTAATTATTTTACAAAACACATTGAAAATAAATTATTAAAAATATCCTTAAAAACGTATATATTTGTTTCTTTAAATTTGATAAAAATGAAAAATCTAAAAAAAATATTCCTTTTTTCGCTGATATTAATTATTTCAATTACACTTGCATTAGTTGGTTATGCCTTTTATTTGGAACCCACTTACGAAGGAAATCAAACTCTCAAAAACATCAAACAGGAAACTACAGTGTATTTTGATGATTTTGGAGTGCCCCATATTTATGCCAATTCCCAGAAAGATGCCATGACCGTTTTGGGGTATATTCATGCACAAGATCGTCTGTGGCAAATGGAATTAATACGCCGAATTGCTCCGGGAAGATTATCCGAGATTTTTGGAACAAAAGCTTTGAAAAATGATACGTTTTTTGCGGGTTTGGGTATTAATGAAAACTCCGAAAAAGCAATTGC
>CAILTC010000363.1 GCA_903837025.1 uncultured Bacteroidota bacterium
AAAATTTGTTTTCGCATCACCCCATTCAAGCAACCTTCGGAAATTGGCGGAGTCGATAGTTTATTGCCTTTAAGCATGAAAATGTTTCCTTGTAAAGCTTCGGTAACATTTTTGCTGTCATTTAGCAATAAGCAATTGTCTAAGTCATTTTCATGAGCATAAATACTTGCCGTAACATTCAAAATTTTGTTTGTGGTCTTTATAGATGATAATAATTGTTTTGATACATAAAAATCGGTGTATAAATCAACTTGATATTCCTTTTGATCGATTGAATATTGTTTGTTTTCAAGGGATTCAGCATGAATCAAAAATGAAATAGTGTTGTTTTGAGGTAAATAATAGCCGCCATCATTTCTATAAACGGTTATTCTAGTGCGAGCAGAATTTTCTAAATTATTGGCTTTTGCCAAATCTATAATTTGTTTCTCGAAATATTCCATAGTGAAATTCATGGGAATTTCCATTCGAACAACTCGCATAGAAGACATTAACCTAAAATAATGATCTTCTAAAAAAAGAATTTTAGATTCTATTATTTTAACTGTTTCAAATACGGCGTCACCATATAAAAAGGAACGATTTTGTGCTAATGAGTTGGAGTCGTGGGATACAATTGTACCATTAAAATTGATCATATATATTTAAAAAAAATGTCACACTAAATTAGAGTGACAAATATAAGTTTTATAAACAGAAATTATCTAAACGGAACCGATAACATGTTTTAAATCGGAAATTTGATTTTCCCAAAGAAGAGTTGCTTCTTTTACTTCGTCTTTGTTTGCAAAATCGATTACCATTAATGATACGTCTTTTGTGATTTCGTCGACTAAAATGTTGAGTTCGAAAAAATATTCGGTGTCTTTATTGTTGTCGTCAATCCATTTAAATCGTACTTTTTCTCCAGATTTTTTAGAGCAAAGTCTTGCTTTTTCTTCGGAATCATTCCAAATGAAGGTAAAAAACTCGCCACGAGAGTTGACATTGTCTGCAAACCATTCTGATAAACCCGAAGGAGTCGAAATATATTGATATAACAATTGCGGAGAAGAGTTTATTGGAAACTCTATTTCGTATCGTATTTTTGAATCCATGAGCTATGATTAATTTTTCGGAAATGTATTGAATATAACGCCAATAAAAAAGCCTTTTTAAAAATATTTTTTTTTCTTTAAAATATAGTTGTTCTCTCTAATATAATTTTTATATTTGCACCCGCATTCAAAGATGGTTTATGTCTGAGAATATGGCGAGATAGCTCAGTCGGTTAGAGCGCAGGATTCATAACCCTGAGGTCCCGAGTTCAAATCTCGGTCTCGCTACTAAATCAAACCCTTAATACATAAAGTGTTAAGGGTTTTTTTATTGTTGGTCTTATTTTTTCTTGGACTCCAAATTTCAAATAGCTTAAAATAATATATTTTAATGCTAAAATAGTTCTACAATTTGTTGGGATCTTATAAATTAAAGATTAGTTAAAACAAGTAAATAGTTTTATGTTTTGCTAAATTTGTGGCTCATTATTCAATGATTTCGAGTTAAATTTTATTAAATAAGCTATCTACTTAAATATGAAGGAAAAAATTATTTTATTACTTTGTTTAATTTCAACAATTACCTTAAAAGCACAAGAAAACTACGAAGTACAAGTTTATTCTTCGCCTTCAACACCAAAAAACACTACCATTTTTGAATTACATAGCAATATTTCGCCAAAGGGACCAAAAAACGAAAGCAATTTTACGAATCCATTGCATGAAACATTAGAGATTACTACTGGAATTACAGATAATTTTAATCAAAGTGGAAGGTCGGAACAAAAAGGAACTCCTCAAATTGGATCTGATAGATCGTCGGTAAAATATAGAGGAGTGGAAAATCTATGGGGTAATGTATGGGAAATGGTTGATGGAATT
>CAILTC010000364.1 GCA_903837025.1 uncultured Bacteroidota bacterium
ACCTATAAGGTTTTCAAAACCTTATAGGTATTACAAAAAGGATTTCCACTACTATCGGGGCTAGGGTATCCGTTTTCAAAAGGAAACTTTCATTTTAAAACAATACAATAATCAAACATTAAAAAATGAAAAACATTGCCATCATCATGGGCGGATATTCAAGCGAATATAAAATCTCATTAATCAGCGGAAACGTTGTCTATCAATTTCTTGACAAAACTAAATTCAACGGATTTCGAATCCATATTTTCAAAGAAAAATGGGTTTATGTCGATGACAAAGATGCCGAATTTCCCATCGATAAAAATGACTTTTCGACAACAGCAAACGGAATCAAAATCACTTTCGACTGTGTGTTCAATGCGATTCACGGAACTCCAGGCGAAGATGGATTAATGCAAGCTTATTTTGAATTAATCGGAATGCCACAAACTTCTTGCGATTATTATCAATCGGCGCTGACCTTCAACAAACGAGATTTATTGTCGGTTTTAAAACCTTACGGAATCAAAACGGCAACTTCCTATTATTTAAACAAAGGCGAACATATCGACACCGCTGAAATTGTAAAAAAAGTGGGGCTGCCTTGTTTCGTAAAACCCAATAAATCGGGTTCTAGCTTCGGAATATCCAAAGTAAAAACCGCCAATGAATTACCAATTGCTATTGAAATTGCCTACAAAGAAGATAACGAAATCATCATCGAAAGTTTCCTTGACGGCACCGAAGTTTCTGTAGGTGTATTCAATTACAAAGGCAATGTAACCGTTTTGCCCATCACCGAAATTGTTTCGGAAAATGATTTCTTCGATTATGAAGCCAAATACCACGGGAAATCACAGGAAATAACGCCTGCCAGAATCTCTGAAGAAATGACTCATAAAGTAAGCGAAATTGCAAAACGAGCTTACGAAATTCTGAAAATGAAAGGCTTCTCCCGAAGCGAATTTATATTTGTAGATGGAGAACCATTTATGCTCGAAATGAACACTATTCCCGGTCTAACCACCGAAAGTTTGATCCCACAGCAAGCCAAAGTTGCCGGAATTTCGTTGGAAGATTTGTTTAGTAATGCCATCGAATTGGCTTTGCCTGAATAACTGTTTATTTCGTTAACTTTGTAAAAAACAAAATCATTATGATTGATTACAAACAATATATCGCAATAAATTCCGAAATACGTTTTGGCAAACCAATCCTAATTGGCACTAGAATTACTGTTTTTGATGTTCTTAATTGGTTGGCAAACGGAATGACGATTAATGAAATTATTGAAGATTTTCCTGAGCTTAATCAAAACCAAATTAAAGCCTGTCTTTCTTATGCAGCAGATAGAGAGCACAAAATTCAAATTGCATCGTGAAATTGCTTTTCGACCAAAATATCTCTTTTAGAATAATTTCTAAAATCGAAATTAATTTTCCTGAAGCAAAACAAGTTCGTCAACTCGGAATTGAAAATTATTCTGACATTGAAATATGGAAATTTGCAAAAGAAAACAAATTTACCATAGTAACTTTCGATGCAGATTTTTTTGATTTATCCAATTTTAAAGGTCATCCTCCAAAAATAATTTGGTTGCGATTTGGCAATACAAAAACAGAATTTATTGCTAGCATTATAAACTCAAGAAATTCAATTATAAAAGATTTTATTGATTCTTTAGAATATACAGAAATAGCTTGTTTAGAAATTAAATAGTTTAACCATGAATAAAAACCGAATCGAAGCCTTTAGCGATGGTGTATTGGCAATTATCATTACGATAATGATATTGGAAATAAAAGTACCCGAAAGCAACAGTTTTGAGTCTTTAAAACCCTTAATACCCGTGTTTTTGAGTTATGTTTTGAGTTTTGCATATGTTGGCATTTATTGGAATAATCACCATCATCTATTTCAGGCTGTGAAACAAATTAATGGGTCTGTTTTATGGGGAAATCTATTTTTACTTTTTTGGCTTTCCTTAATTCCATTCGCAACCAGCTGGATTGGCTCTCAAAATTTCGCCGCTGTTCCCATGAGTTGCTATGGTTTTATCCTTTTTATGTGTGCCATTTCCTATACCATTCTTCTCAATAAAATCTTAAAACTAGAAGGTAAAGATTCACTTTTAGCTAAAATAGCCGAAAAAGATTATAAAGGTAAAACATCATTAATCTGCTACCTATTGGGAATTCCATTAGCATTTGTCTCGGTTTGGATATCCGGATTACTCTATTTTGCTGTAGCGCTATTATGGATCGTTCCCGACATGAGAATTGAAAAACAAATAATAAAATAAAAATGAGAAAAGCCATATTTCCGGGATCATTCGATCCTATCACGCTTGGTCACGAAGATATTATCCGCAGAGGAATTCCGTTATTTGACGAAATTGTAATTGCCATTGGCGTTAATGCCGAGAAAAAATATATGTTTTCCATTGACGAAAGAAAACGTTTTATCGAAGAAACTTTCAAAAATGAACCAAAGGTCTCCGTCATTGTTTATGAAGGTTTGACGATTGATTTATGTCACAAAATAAACGCCAATTTTATTCTGCGTGGCTTGAGAAATCCCGCCGATTTCGAATTCGAAAAAGCCATTGCACACACCAATAGACGATTATCAAAAATTGAAACTGTATTTTTATTGACCGCCGCAAGAACTTCCTACATCAGTTCGAGCATCGTTAGAGATGTTATTCGTAATGGTGGCGAATATGAATTGCTGGTTCCTGAAGCCGTTAAAGTAAAAAAATAGTATTCCTTATAAATTTGGAAATAGTACTCTTTTAGTACTACTTTCGCAAAAAATTAAACACAACATAATAGAATGGAAAGAGCATTACATAAACGTAGCGGATCTCAATGTGAGCTTTGCGCTGCAACTGAAAACTTAAAAGTTTACACCGTTTTACCAACTAAAAAAGGAGGATTAGACGAGAGTATTTTGGCTTGTTCAACTTGTATCGATCAAATCGAAAATCCAGGAAACGAAGATTTAAACCACTGGAGATGTCTTAATGATAGCATGTGGAGCGAACACACTGCCGTACAAGTAGTGGCATGGAGAATGTTGAGCAGAATGCGCGCAGCAGGTTGGCCAAAAGAATTATTAGATATGATGTATCTTGACGAAGAAGTTTTAGCCTGGGCGCAAGCAACTGGCGAAGGCGAAGAAGACGAAAACAAAGTCATTCACCGCGATGTAAACGGAGTCATACTTGCTACTGGCGACTCGGTAGTTTTGGTAAAAGATTTGAAAGTAAAAGGATCTAGCATGGTGGCCAAACAAGGAACTGCCGTTAGAAACAT
>CAILTC010000365.1 GCA_903837025.1 uncultured Bacteroidota bacterium
AAAGAAAGCATCGTCTTCAATCAGGAAAATCTTTAAAGAAGTCATGGTTTATTTTTTTAAGTATGGGACTTAATTGACTCCTAAAATACAAAAAATTCAGACAAAAAAGGTGTTTATGCTATAAAATAGTACAAGATCCCTTATATAATTTTTTTGGAAAAAAATTTTAGCTTGTATAACCTCTATTATTTTACAAACGCTACAACAAAACAAAGGCTAAAAAATTCAAAACGAAATTCTTGACCTGAGGTGAAAAATTTACCGAACAGAAGAAGCAATTAGAAAATTAGGCATTACTTTTGCAAAAGAAATTAATAGCTATTCGTTTGAAAATTTACTATTTGATGTAAAAAAAACGAAACGAACGTCAGCGAACTGGCGAAGCAATTTTGATATAAAAAAGATGAAAGAACAATTCAAAAAATTCCTAAACGAGGAACAAGATCCTAAAGCAATTGAAAAAATCACTTCAAAACTGAATGATTTATTAATGAAAAATGAAGAAATAGGATATATTGCTGTTCAGAAAAAACCAGCTATTACCGTATTTCCGGACAGTATTGTGATGACCAATAAAAGGATTATCATTTGTAAACCCAAAAATCTTGGCCTTTCAATGGATTTCATCGATTTTACTTGGGACGTGATTGATGGAACTTTTGTGAAAGAAAATATTCTAGGTTCTGAATTTTCATTTTCAACCAAGACCGAATTGCAAGTTTCAATTGATTATATTCCTAAAATTCAAGCCAGAAAAATTTTTACCTACGCCAAAGAACAATTGGACCTCTTGAAAAATCCTAAAGGAAATAATTCTGAAGAAATAAAAATTCAAGTTCCGGATTATTCTCCCGAAGAATCTGTGGAAGAAATGGAGACAGAAGAGGTTACTAATTATGCCGAAATTATGCCAGCATCTTCAAGTTTTCCCGAAATTACAACGGCAAATACTTTACCCGTTGGAGAGAAAAAAAGTAACGAATTATCGCAAGATGAACTTTTTGAAAAACTTCAGAATTATAAAAGATTACTCGATAACGGATTGATTTTACAAGGCGAATATGACGCTTTCAAAAAAGAAATTTTGAGTTTGATGTAAATCCATTTTTTCATAATAACAACCCCAACGAGTTTTAAATTTGTTGGGGTTTGTTTTTGATATAAATAAAAATTGATTCCCAATTTGTCATTCCGTAGGAATTTAATTTAATGTGTTTTGAGATTCCTACGGAATGACAATGTTAGTATTGATGTTAACAAAAACAAAATATCCTTATTTGTTATTGCTGCTATTACAACGTTTTCTTCTGCTTTTCGACAAAATTATGCGCTTGAAGTTCTAGTAATTCAGTTGCTTTCTGGTGTTGCAGATCATATAGTTTTTTGTCTTGTGCAATGTCTTCATAGACTTTATCGTGCATCGATGCGCTAGTTTTTATGAGCAATTCACGTTGGTATTTGTCCTGAGTCAAGGTGGCTTTGAGAGCGGTTTCTAAATCTTCTAATTTATAATCATATTCCCCTCTTGGCGATAGTAATTTGGCTATAATTGGCGAAGTTTCTATGGCAAGAAAAAGCAACATAATAAACAAAGAAGGAATTAATGGCAATTTCTCCAAGGTGTTAATTCGCGCCATCAAACCATCAAAACCATCAATTATAGGTTGTGTTTCGGTTACTTTCTTATCTAAATCAGCTTGTAGCGTCGCAGCTTTTTTGTCGTTGATGGCAATTTTTGCCAAGTTCGTTTTCCGAACCGAATCCAATTCGGCGGAAGCCAAATTATGCTTGGCAATTTTTTCCTTAAACACAGGCCCTTTTCCTAATTTCATTGAGCCTTGTGTACCTTCGGCTTCGGCAATATAGGTTTCGTAAAGCGTATTGACTTCTTTCTCTTTTTTGGCAATTTCAGCTTTAAGATTGGCTGTTTCTGTTTTATTTTTGTCTAAATCGGATTGAAAATAATTGGCCACTTCTTTTTTATTATTCAAGGCCATAGCGTTTTTCTCTTTCAATAAAACGGTGTTTATTTCCTTTTCAAAAATTTTAATTTCCAATGGTTTCGAAATCACAATGGCGATGATTATGGCCAAAATAATTCTTGGACTTGCTTGCAAAAATTCACTTCTAAAATTATCCCTTTTGCGAATGGTCGAAACAATAAATCGATCTAAATTAAAAATCAACAATCCCCAAACTAGACCAAATCCCATGGCCATATAAGGATCGTCGAAAACAGTAAAAAGCGCATAAGAACAAGCTATAAAAGCCATAACGGCGGTGAAGAAAACAGTGGCGCCAATACCTACATATTTGGTTTGTTCGCCTTCGGAACAACCTTCTAAGAGGTTTTTGTCAGCTCCAGAACACAGGATAAAGAATTTTTTTAACATGATTAGAGGATTGATGATTCTGATTAGTAAACGTTTAACGTGAAAAGTTACAAATTGGTATAAAAACTTTTCTATAAACAAAAAGAGCCCCGTTATTAGCGTGACTCTTCTTGTTGTTGAATTAAAATTAACTAAACCAAAGGTGCTCCTGCCATAATTTCGGCATTGGCAAACGCTGAAAATTGGGCGAAATTAGTTTTGAATTTCTCCGCTAATTCTACTGCTTTCAAATCATAAATGTTTTTATCCTCCCAGGTATTTCTTGGGTCCAAAATTTCATTAGGAACATTAGGACATGATTGTGGAATTGCAATCCCGAAAACTTTATGATTCTCAAATTCTACTTGATCTAAAGCTCCGTTTAACGCAGCTGTAATCATGGCACGCGTATATTTTAATTTCATTCTGCTCCCTATTCCATAAGGCCCGCCTGTCCAACCAGTGTTGATAAGCCAAACCGTTACATTGGCATCTTTCATTTTTTTGCTTAACATTTCGGCGTATTTTGTAGGGTGTAGTGGCATAAATGGCGCACCAAAACAAGCTGAAAAGTTAGGTTGTGGTTCGGTAACTCCTGCTTCGGTTCCGGCAACTTTTGCTGTATATCCAGAAATAAAATGATACGCTGCTTGGCCCGGAGTTAACTTAGCAATTGGAGGTAAAATCCCAAATGAATCTGCCGTTAGAAAGAATATATTTTTCGGATTTTGCCCGATAGAACCTTTTTGAATGTTATCGATATGATAAATAGGATAACTTACGCGGGTATTTGGCGTTATAGAAACGTCTTCATAATCCACCTCATTAGTTCCTTTTTTGAAAACTACATTTTCTAAAATAGCGCCTTTTTTTATGGCTCTAAAAATATCAGGTTCGTTTTCATCGGTAAGGTTGATGACTTTGGCGTAGCATCCTCCTTCAAAATTGAAAACGGTATTTTCATTCGTCCAACCATGTTCGTCATCACCAATAAGTTTTCGAGCAGGATCAGCGGATAAGGTTGTTTTTCCGGTTCCAGATAATCCAAAGAAAATGGCAGTATCTCCGTCATCACCTACATTTGCACTACAGTGCATGGGTAACGTATTTTTGAAAACAGGCATAATAAAATTCAAAGCCGAAAAAATTCCTTTTTTCATTTCGCCTGTATAACCCGTTCCGCCTATTAAAACAATTTTTTTAGTAAAATCTAAGATAGCAAAATTGCTTTGACGTGTTCCATCAACAGCTGGATCAGCAAGAAAACTGGGTACACAAAGTAAAGTCCATTCTGGAGAAAAATGTTCTAATTCTTCATTTGAAGGTCTCAAAAACATATTATAACAAAATAAATTTGCCCAAGCAGTTTCGGTAATTACGCGTACATTTAATTTGTAATTCACATCGGCACAAACATAAGAATCTCTTACAAAAACCTCTTTATTCGATAAATAGGCGGTAACTTTATTGTACAATGCATCAAAAGCGACTGGATCAAAAGGAATATTCACATTTCCCCACCAAACTTTGTCATGGGTAATACTGTCTTTTACAATAAATCGGTCTTTGGGCGATCTTCCTGTAAATTCTCCAGTGTTAACGGCTAAGGCTCCAGTTGAGTTTTCAACTCCTTGACCTGATTCCAATGTTTTAGCGTGTAGTTCTTCGGCAGATAATTGATAATGAATCGTGGCGTTTTTTATTCCTAAGCTTTCTAACGCAATCGATTTCGTAAATTGGGCGTAGTTCTCCATAAATTTGTGTGTTGTGTGTTTAATTTATTTGGCGCAAAAGTAGAACTTATAATTCAGATACAATTTTTTTATCCAAACTTTATGATTTTTTCTTTACCAAATTGAATAATAAAACGCTCCAGGCCAGTATTAATAGGAGTCCGCCTATAGGAGTCACAAATCCAATTGTTTTGAAATCTATTGTGGTTAGATTTTTTGTTGCCAATAAATAAATGGAACCTGAAAAGAATACTACACCAAAAACAACCA
>CAILTC010000366.1 GCA_903837025.1 uncultured Bacteroidota bacterium
CCTTGATTTACTGCCGAATAAGCCGAAAGAAAGTCAAAATATTTTTTCCCATCCATATCCCAAACAAAAACACCTTCTCCCCTTTCGAGAACGACAGGAAGCGGATGATAATTATGAGCGCCGTATTGATTTTCTTTTGCTATCAATTCTTCCGATTTTGAAGAAAGCATTTGGTGTAATTGTTCCATAAGATGTTGGTTTTTAATATTTTTACACAAAAATAATTAAATATTTTATTTAACAATGAAAAATAAATATTTTGACTTACTTTTACTTAAAATAAGTCAAATTTAATTTTAAAGTAAAAATAAAAGTCAATTTAATTAAAAAAAATCATGGAAATACTAGATCAATTCGATACTAATATCATCAAGGAATTAGAAAAAGATGGTCGAATGGCCTATTCGACAATTGCCGCAAACTTAAAAATTTCGAATACGATGGTGCATCAGCGTGTGAATCGGTTGATCGAACAAGGAATTCTTCTTGGAATAAAACCCCTAATCAACGAGAAGAAAATAGGCTACGATTGGGGTGCTTTCACAGGAATTACCTTGAATAAAGACCAGGATTCAAACCGAATTATCGAAGAGTTGAAAAAAATCCCCGAGATTACTGAATGTTATTATATATCTGGTTTATACACGCTTTATATCAAAATTATCGCCCGAAATCATGAACACATGCGTAAGGTTCTTTATGAAAAAATTGATAATATTCCTGGGATTTCAAAAACCGATTCGATAATGGAATTGGGTTGCGCTTTTAAACGAAATGTGAGTTTGTAATTTATTTTTTGATTGCTTTTTTTATAACTTACTGCTAAATAAATTTTACCGCAAAGGCGCAAAGTTTTAGTATCAATACGCTAAATATTCAAGGACACTAATTTAAAAATCTTCGCTTTTTAAAATTATCTGATTAATTATAAAGTCCTTTATATTCTTGAAAATCTTTGATTTTCGTCTTAGCGACCTTAAAAAATAGTCCAAATTGAAACTTTATGACTTTGCGGTAAAAAAACTTAGGAGTTAATAAACACTCAAAATCTCATTAAAAACGAATCAAAATTAACAGTCGTTTAAATTCTAAATTACTGTTTATTTTAGATATTTGTAAAAAACAATCTACTATGAAAAACAGTTCTTATTTATTTTTAGCAATTATTATGATTACCACTGTATCTTTTGCGCAATTAAAACCCGTGAAATATAACGATGGTACACAAGTTTTAAATGGTTTTAGCATTCAACCCCAATCAAAAAGCCAACAAAAACCAGGTATTCTTATTCTTCCTGCTTGGATGGGAATTGACAAACTTTCGAAAGATACCGCCGAAAACTTATCAAAATTAGGCTATTATGCTTTTGTTGCTGATATTTATGGCGAAGGGAATTACCCAAAAGATTACTCCGAAGCAGGGAAAAATGCCGGATATTACAAAACTAATTTTGTAGAGTACCAAAAACGTATTTCATTAGCGTTAAAACAATTAATTCTTTCCGGCGCAAATCCGGATAATATTGTAGTTATCGGTTATTGTTTTGGTGGAACTGGCGTTCTTGAAGCCGCACGTTCTAATATGAATATAAAAGGAGTTGTTTCCTTTCATGGCGGATTAGGTAGAGATGCTAAAAGAACGATAGAACCAATCGCAGCGAAGGTTTTAGTTTGTCATGGCGCTGATGATCCATATGAATCGAAAGAAGAAGTTGCTGCTTTCCAGCAAGAAATGAAAGATGCAAAAGCCGATTGGCAAATGATTTATTATGCCAATGCTGTTCATTCTTTCACTAATCCTGAATCAGGAAATGACAACTCAAAAGGTGCTGCTTACAACGAAAAAGCCGCTAAAAGATCATGGGAACATCTAAAAATTTTCTTGAATGAAGTTTTAAATAAATAATATCTTAATTATTTAACCACGAATTTTGCTAATTATAACAAATTAATTGGCGAAATTCGTGGTTATTTTTTAGACTTATAATGCCTAAGCGAGAAACTAAAAAACCAATTGAAAACTAATAATCATTTACATAAAAATTATGAAAAAAACCCTCCTTATTTTCTCTTTTATTTCAGCCATTTCTAGTTATTCACAAAAAGTATCAGTTGAAATAAACCCAACCAAATACATGAATACCATTACTTCTAATGATCTGACAAAACATCTTTCGATAGTTGCATCCGATTCGATGGAAGGCAGAGACACAGGTTCGAAAGGACAGAAAAAAGCAGGTGAATATCTTATTAGTCAATATAAAGCGAATAAAATTCCTTTTCCAAAAGGCGCAACGAGTTATTATCAAAAAGTTCCCGCTGCTTTCTTGAATGCTAAACATAATGAAAACTTGCCCGATTCAGCGAATATCTGGGCGTATATCGAAGGTTCTGAAAAACCAAATGAAGTAATTGTGGTTTCGGCACATTATGATCATGTTGGGATAAAAAACGGTGAAGTTTACAATGGTGCAGATGATGACGGATCAGGAACTGTGGCTTTACTTGAAATTGCTCAAGCATTCGAAATTGCAAAAAGCGAAGGTCACGGACCAAAACGTTCTATCTTATTTCTTCACATGACTGGTGAAGAACACGGACTTTTAGGCTCAAGTTTTTATTCGCAAAACCCTTTATTTCCATTGGCAAATACAATAACCGACATCAATATTGATATGATTGGTCGTCATGATGAATTTCACAATGATTCGAGCAATTATGTATATTTAATTGGTTCCGATTATCTTTCTACAGATTTATACAACATTTGCGAAGATGCTAATAAAAACTTCGTGCATATAAAATTAGATTATAAATTCAATGACAGAAAAGATCCTAACCGTTTTTATTACCGTTCTGATCATTATAATTTTGCCAAAAACGGAATTCCATCTGTTTTTCTTTTCAATGGGGTACATGCCGATTATCACAAAGCCAGCGATGAAGTTGATAAGATTGAATTTGAGCCTTTAAAGAAAAGAGCGCAATTAGCTTTTACCATTGCCTGGGAATTAGCCAATAGAGAAAACCGTCCTGTGGTTGATAAAAGCGGAAACTAAAAATAAAACTTGAATAAAATTATGCAGCCCTTCGAAGAAATTTGGAGGGCTTTTTTTATGCAAAAAAAAGCCTCGAATTTCTTCGAAGCTTTTGAATTCTGGGTGGCTGACCGGGTTCGAACCGGCGACCCTCGGCACCACAAACCAATACTCTAACCAGCTGAGCTACAACCACCATTTTTAACGAGTGCAAATATAGCACTAAAGTTTGCTTTTGCAAAGAAAAAAATAAAAAAATTACATCAAATCTCCTAAACTATTGACTGCCAAATATCTTTCGACTGTAAAACCTTCCGCATAATCGGTCCCAATCAATCTTCCTAGATCTTGCGAGCGATAATTTAGGCTATCTTTAAAGTTTTTTGTAGCAATAACTGTTACCGGTTCATCGGATTCTGAATTATAAAACTGAGATTCATAAGCCAAAATAGCTTCAACCTTTTGATCGTTGTAACCTGTAATGTCAACAACAAAATCAGGTTTTAAATTCACCCATTGAATATAATGATATACTAATTTGGGTCTCCAAGCTTCTTGATTTTCTCCATTAAGTTCGGTTTCAATTTTTCTTAAACCCGAAAGAAAACAAGCATCAGAAACTAAACTACTTCCTTTTCCGTGATCAATATGACGATCCTCAATGGCATTGCACAAAACAATTTCCGGTTTGTATTTCCGAATCATTTTAATTATTTGCAATTGATGTGCTTCATCATTTACAAAAAAACAATCTTTCATATCCAAGTTTTCTCGAACAGAAACTCCAAGAATTTTTGCAGCATTTGCCGATTCTTGGTTTCTAATTGCTACCGAACCACGAGTGCCTAATTCGCCACGGGTCAAATCAACGATCCCCACTTTTTTGCCCAAGGCTATTTCTTTTGCAATTGTACCGCCACAACCCAATTCTACGTCATCTGGATGTGCTCCGAAAGCTAATATATCTAATTTCATAATTTAATTTTTATTTTTATTTAATGTCAAAAGCAATGGCAATGGCAATGGCAATGGAAAATCAAAATTCTCTTTTCTATCTTCTATCTTCTATTTTCTAAAATCTGCAATCTAAAATCCTCTTCATCGTTGCTGATTTATTGATGCTTTCCTCCCACTCTTTTTCAGGAACGCTATCTTTTGTAATTCCGCAGCCCATATACAAATTCACTTTTGTTATTTCGTGTTTCGAAACAAAATCAATCTCCATACATCGCAAATTTACAAACAAATGAGAACTTATTCTATCTGCTGAAAAACTGCTATTTAATTCCCCTAAATAACCCGTATAAAAAGTTCGGTCATAATGTTCATTTTCTACAATAAATGCTTTCGATTTATCTTTTGGAAATCCACAAACTGCGGGTGTTGGATGCAATAATTGAATGATTTCCTGCAAACTAGATCCCGAGTTTAACACACCCGAAATTTCCGTTTTTATATGCCAAATACTTCCCGCTTTAATACTATAAGGTGCTGAAATTAATACTTCCGAAGCCACTTTTTCTAATTTTGCAACAATATAATCCGTGACATATTGCTGCTCTTCTTTTTCTTTTGTGTGCCAAATAACCTCTTTTGAAGCCGTCTCTTTCTGCGTTCCCGCCAAAGCAATTGTTTCGAATGAATTGTTGTTTACTTTTAATAATTGTTCTGGTGTAGCACCCATCCAAATACCAACTTTTGGATGATAAAAACAATATGCAAAAGTTGATGGATATAAATTGGCCAATTTTTCGAAAGCCATAATCCAATCAAAATCAACTAAATCAACCGTTTCTTTTCGAGATAAAACTACTTTACTAAATTCGCCGTTTTTAATGGCTTGAATCCCTTTTGAAACTAAATTTTCGAAATATTTTCTAGCCGAATCATTCGGCAAAACCGATTCTTTTTGAATAATTTCAGTCTCTTTTTCGTTATAATCAACACTTATTCTTTCCGATTGATTTTCCGGGATTATATAAGTTTGACTTCCGTCGAAAGAGGCAAAAACAAATCCTTTCTCCGTAAAATCAATCACTTCAAACAAAAAATCATTTTTCTGAAAAAGTCCAGCAATAGTAGTCGCATTTGGCTTTTTATAGATTACAAAAGGAAGATTTAGCCCAAATTGTATCTTAGCTTTCTCTAAAATTATTTCCATTATGAGTCTTTGCTATTTCTTTTTGGCAAAACCATAGTTGTCAGTTTACAAAGTGAAATTAAACTATTGTTCTCATCAACAATTCGAATTTCCCAAAGATGAATGCTTCGCCCTTTATGAATAATTTTTGCAGTTGCCGTTACAATTCCACTGCGTTTTGCTTTCACGTGATTTGCCGAAATTTCTATTCCACGAACCTCACTAACTTCTGAATTTACAAACAAAAAAGAAGCCGCACTTCCTACGCTTTCAGCCAAAGCCACAGTAGCGCCACCATGCAACAATCCCATGGGTTGATGAACGGATGAATTTACAGGCATTGTTGCCGTCAAAAAATCAGGACCAGCATCAACATACACAATATTTAGGGTTTGCATTAATGTGTTTTTCGAAATTTTATTGCAGTATTCCAGGATTTTTTCTTTGTCGAATGTCATGTTTTTTTTCTTTAAAAGAGCAAATTTATGCAAAAGATGAGATACAAAATAGCAATTATAATTCTTATTAACATTCAAAACTAAAAATCGCACTTCAATAGTATTAGATTTTTACTATTTTTACAAAAAATATAGTGTAATGCGTCAGTTAACTTTTCTGTTTTTTATCGGAATAATCATTTCCTTTTCTTCATGCCGAACTGATTTTGCAACCATTCCAAGTAGTGGGAAATTAGGTTTTTCTAAAGACACAGTCTATTTAGACACCGTTTTTAGCACTATAAGTTCAAGAACTTATACCTTAAAAGTATATAATCACAGCAAAAGCGACATTACAATTCCGAGTATAAAATTAGGAAAAGGGCTAGATTCAAAATACCGAATGACCGTAGATGGAATGCAAGGAAATCAAGGAAAATCTTTTGATAATGTAACGCTTTTAGCCAAAGATAGCCTGTATATTTTCATAGAAACTACTGCAAAAACTGCCGATGCTAACCCTACCGATTTTCTTTATACCGACCAAATTCAATTTGACAGCGGAACAAACCTTCAAAAAGTAGAATTAGTCACGCTTATTCAGGATGCCATTTTACTTTATCCAAAACGATTTAGCGACGGCACAACCGAAACCCTTCCTATTGGTGATCAAAAAATTTATGGTTTTTACTTAAATCCAAATGATCCTGTAAACGGCAACCAACTCCATTTTACTAAGCAAAAAGCGTATGTAATTTATGGCTATGCCGCTGTTCCTTCTGGAAAAACCGCAATTTTTGACGCAGGTGCCAGAGTTTATTTTCACGCCAATTCAGGTTTGTTAGTAGGAGCAAATGCCTCCATTAATGTAAATGGAACCGTTTCCACTTCAACAAATCTTGAAAACGAAGTTGTTTTTCAAGGAGATCGTATCGAACCTGATTTTACAGATATTCCCGGACAATGGGGTTCTGTATGGCTTACAGATGGTAGCACCAACAACAATTTCAACCATTTGACAATAAAAAACGCAACTATCGGAATGTTCATTCAAAATAACGACGGAACGACGGTAAACCTAAAAAACACCCAAATTTATAATTGTACTAATTATGGAATTTTGGCACAAACAGCCAAAATAAACGGAGAAAATATCGCTATTAATAATGCCGGATTAGCTGGTTTGGCATGTAATTATGGTGGGGATTATACTTTTACACAATGCACTTTCAACAACAATTGGAATAGCTCAAGTCAAGTAGCTGTGTCGATAAATAATTATCTTTTAGGATCCGTTCCGGAAGAAAAAGATCTTGTTGCGGCAACATTCAATAACTGTATTATTTATGGTAACTATTCAAACGAAATGATTATTAATAAAAAAGCAGGTAC
>CAILTC010000367.1 GCA_903837025.1 uncultured Bacteroidota bacterium
ATAAAGTAAGAAAGCGTTAAACGCAAAAATAGCAATTAATACCGATGGCAAAAGCCAAATAAGTCGCTTTTCTTTGATAAAAAGATAGATCAAAAATACATTCAACACCATAATTATCAATGTATTAAACACAGGAAATAGATACTGACTAAGAATACTATATCCACTAACTTCGTCTGTATAACCAATGTCATAAGCGAAAATCCGATTCAAATCCGATGGTCTTTCATTCAACAGAAAAAGATAAGACGGATGTGTCATTATAAATTTCGTATAAATGGGTCTTCCTTCATTACCAGCCCAATCAGAAAATTTCGTAAGTGTAGAATCAGTGTAAATAGGGTATATTTTTTCGTAAGCATCTAAATGCGAATAGTTTTTCTTGAGCAGATCAACACAAGGCATTCCTTGATCCGAAAACCATTTCAAATATTCTTTATTAGGCAATATTCGGAAAACAATATTGTTCATAATTGGCAATCGGTACCGCTGTCCTATTTGGGCTGTTTTTTGTTGAATTACAAAAATAGAACAACTTAATACTAAAAAAACAATACAATGTTTGACCATTTTCTTATCCCATAACAGTGCAATTAGGACAAACATTCCATAAAAAATAATCAGAATATAAGGCCAACTATCTCTTGTAAAGGAGAATAATATAGATATTATAACGTGTAAAATAATTGAAAATGTCGTTCTTTTATGGAATACGAGCAAAAAAGAGGCAATCCATAAAAACGTGAAGGACATACTAAGTGATTCAGAGAGCAGCATGTGAGTCCAACCCAAAATATTCCACCACGACATGAGCAAATACCATGAAATTAGGAATATAATTTTCGAATGGGTGTTTCTTAAAAACAACAAAATAACATAGCCCAAAAAGAATGTACATAGCGCATGTAAAATCTTTTGCATGATGATAATCGTATCCGGATCACTATTGGCTATTTTGTAGAACAAAGGAACTGTAAAAGGCCTTGGGTAAAAATTGGCTTTTCGTTCCGGAAAATAAAAAGTTTTATCCAATAAAGACATATGAGATTGCTGAAGATAATCCGCTGTATCTTCATATCCTTTCCAGATTGGTGGGTCAAATTTGACCATCAAACTGAGGAGTAACGTTATAATAAACAGTAAAAAATTAATGCGATTCGGTAATCTATTATTCATATTCTTATAATTTATGCAGAATGCTTTTTATAAAAACATTTTCACCCTAAATTGCTGCAAAAGTTGGTGAATATTTGTTGGGATTTTTATTTATTAATCACTTTAACCTTGATAGTATCGGCAACGCCATAATTTCCGGTAAGCAAAATTTGATCTTTTTGGGTTAAAATTGGCGAAACAATTTCGACTTTATCATCCGTTTCTACACCTTTTTTTATTGGAATTTTCACGGCGGTATTGCTGTTAATCATTTTCATAATCCAAAAATCAGTTTCGGTTTCATCACTCAAAACAGCGGCTTTTGGCAAAGATATTGTATTCGAATTAGATGCTTTTTTAATCCTTACTTTTACAATCAAATTCTCAGGAATATCTTGTTTGCCTACAACTTTCAAAACTACACTTTGTGTTTGCGAAACTGCATCAACTGAAGGCATAAATTTTGAAACGGTAGTTTTTATGGCTTTTCCATCAGGTAAAAAAGCATCGAAAATTGCGCCTACTTTAACGAATTTTTTCAATTCATAGGGCAAACTTAAAACAATAGCAAAACTATTGGCATCATTTATTATTGCGAGTTGGTCGCCATCCTGAACATAATTTCCTTGTTGCACATTAATGGCATTGACAAAACCATTTGAAGTGGCTTTAACCTTGATATCTCCACCAAAATTTAAACTGGGATCAATTTTATTTATGGTATTTCCTAAGACTTTTGATTCGCGTGTTTTCAAGGTAAAAAGTACTTTTCCTGAATTCACATAATCATTCGAAGCTACATTTACTGAACTCAAATATCCGGTGGCATTGGCTTTTATGACCGTTTTTGCCAAATAAGTTGCTGTAGCATTCAGCTCGGTATAACTTTCTATTCCGGCTGAATCTATAGAAGTTAATGTCACAGGAACGTTTATATCGACTTTTTTTTCTTCTTCGATTTTATCTTTACAAGAGCTTAAAAAAAGGGAGCTTATCGCAAAAAATAGGATTGTTTTCTTCATAGAATTATTCGTTAAAACTCCAATAATTAATTTCATTAATCACTTGAAGTTTATTGCTGTTATTTTGAGAAATAGCATTTTTGATATTGATTAAATTTCCAAGAGCAATCACAAAATCTGTAATTTGAGCATCTCCGGTTGGTAATAACTTTTCGTTGGCTTCTATTAAAGCTTCTGAAATCAATAATTGCGATTGCAGTTGTTTATCGATTGCTGCGCTTTGGTTTAATTTTTGGTGAAGCATCAACAATTGCTGCTTGTATTGCTTTGTGAAATTGTTTTTGTAGGCCAAATTTGTTGCCAAAGCCGTTTCATTTTTTTGATGTAGTAACGTTCTTTGATTTCCATCATAAATAGGAACTGAAAGTGCTAGACCAAAACTAAATCCTAGATTTTTATAGCCCAAGGTGGCAAAACTCGACCAATATCCTGCATCTCCAAGCAAGGAAAGTGAAGGTTTATAAGCGTTATCAATGAGTTTATTTTGATTTTCAAGTTTCAATCTATCCATATCAAATTGTTTCAAAAATACAATTTGATCCGAATTTTGAATTGATTTTATAGCAATTTCCGGTTTTTTTAATTGGACCGAAGTCGTGTCCGTTTCACCAGATAAATAATTAAGCAAAGCCAAATCATTTTGGTTTTGTTGTTTCAATTGCAGCAAGGATAAAGCTTGTTGTTGAACGGTGGCGCTAAAATTCAAATAATCCGTTTGTTTGTAAATCGAATTTTGCGTTAGTTTTTTCAGAATTAAAGCTTCTTGTTTCAAAAGCAATTCTATTTTCTGATTATAAGCAATTTGTTCCGCGCTTGCCGAAGCCAAAATGTATTGTAAAATGATGCTTTTATTCAAATCTTTAACCGCAATTTTTTTGTTTAAAACCAAAGCATCTTTGATCAACTTTAATGTTTCTGCTTGCGAATTAATTTGGTTTTTACCTAGAATTCGTTGGTTAACACCAACCATTCCCGAAATAGTATGATTATTACTCAAAGCGGTATCATACCCAAAATCAGCAATTACAGGCGCATAATTAGCTAATAAATTAGCCGAAACCTGTGGTTTTCTGGTAGCTCGAAAAATCAAACTATCCAAGGAAGCCGAATGAATTTGATTTTTCAAATCCAATAATAATGGCGAATTAGTTTGAGCTTTTTCAAGAAAATAGTTCAAATCCTTTTCTTGTGAATAGGATTTAACAATTACGAGTAAAAGCAGAAGAAGTAACTTTAATTTCATTTGGTAAAAATAAGATTTATTTTAAGTAAAACGGCATAGCTTCAAAAAAGTCTATGCCGTTTTATCAAACTATTTTTTATTATTTTTGAACTACCAAAACCACGAATGAATTAGGTATTATCGAAGCACGTGGTCTTGGATTTTCGGTTGTTGGTTGTGGTTTTGCACCATATTCAGCAGTAGGCAAATACAATTGATTTGTAGTGTTATTTATGGCTATTGTTCTCGCTCCTTTTTGAGTTTTCACCGTTTCTAATACTGAAAAAGCAGAAGCATTTTCTTCTTTTACCACCGTGATGGTTCCTTCACCGTTCGAGCTAAAAATCAGTTTGTTCTTGGCATCAAAAGTAACGCCATCACAACCGTCACCGATAGGTAATGTTTTAACTATTTTACCATTTGAAGCATCAACAACAATCATTAATTTATTACCACATACCGAAAATAATCGATTCGTTTC
>CAILTC010000368.1 GCA_903837025.1 uncultured Bacteroidota bacterium
GCAATTCTTCGCACTAATTCGGTTCCTGTAGTTATATTTCCCCATTGATCACTTCCACCCATTTGCAATGTACAAGCTTTTTCTCTGTACAAATGCAAGAAATCATACCCTTGAACTAATTGATACGTAAACTCCGTAAAAGACATTCCTTCAGAAGCTTCGGAAGACAAACGTTTCTTCACTGAATCTTTCGACATCATGTAATTGACCGTAATGTGTTTTCCTATATCGCGAATGAAATCAAGAAACGAAAAGTTCTTCATCCAATCATAATTATTCACTAATTCAGCAGCGTTTGCAGCATTTGAAGTAAAATCTAAGAACCGAGCCAATTGCCCTTTTATAGCTTCTTGATTGTGACGCAATGTTGCTTCATCTAATAAATTTCTTTCATTAGATTTACCTGACGGATCACCTATCATCCCTGTTGCACCACCTACTAAAGCTAGTGGTTTATGTCCCGATAATTGAAAATGTTTCAATAACATCACCCCAACCAAGTGACCAATATGTAAGGAGCCTGCTGTTGGATCAATTCCTACATAGGCAACCCGCATTTCTTCCATCAAATGTTCTTCCGTTCCCGGCATAACATCGTGAAGCATTCCTCTCCAAGTCACTTCTTCAATAAAATTCTTCATCTTTTTTAACAATTTCGACAAAGATAAAATTTAATGTTGATTCGGTAAATTGTTTATTCGGTAAATTGAGAAAATAATTTACAATTCATAATTTGTATTTTGTATTTTCGCTATATGGTTTTAGTCACAGGAGGAACAGGATTAGTCGGTGCGCATTTACTACTTCATTTAATTGAAAATGAAGAAAGTGTATGTGCTATTTATCGGAATATAGCAAGCATCAAGAAAACAAAAGATTTATTTATACTTTACAAAAAAGAATCTCTTTTTGAAAAAATAAAATGGATCCAAGCTGATATTATCGATGTTCCGTCCTTAGAGAAAGTTTTCGAAAACGTTGATTATGTATATCACTGCGCAGCGTTGATTTCGTTTGACCCCAAAGATGAAGCTATAATTCGCAAAACAAATATAGAAGGAACTGCAAACATAGTTAATTTTTGCATTGACAAATCCATAAAAAAACTTTGTTTTGTTAGCTCTATTGCCGCTCTTGGCGATTTGAAGGAACATGAAAATATCGTCACCGAAGAAACGGAATGGAACCCAGAAAAGGCACATAGCGATTATGCTATTTCTAAATACGGTGCCGAAATGGAAATTTGGCGTGGTCAGCAAGAAGGCTTAAACGCAATAATTATAAATCCTGGAGTTATAATCGGTCCTGGCTTTAAGGATCAGGGCAGTGGGAAACTTTTCAAGAATGTACAAAATGGGATGCCGTTTTACACCAAAGGAAATACGGGATTTATTGCCGTTACAGATGTAGTTAAAATTATGTTTGACTTAGTCAAAAGCGAAACAAAAAACGAAAGGTTTATCTTAATTTCGGAAAATGTAGTTTATCAAGACATTTTCAAAGCCATTACAAAAGCCTCTAGAATAAAAGCGCCTTCGATTTATTTAAGTCCCTTTATGATGGGAGTTTTATGGCGTATAGATTGGCTATTTTCGACTGTTTTTAGACAAAAAAGAAGCTTGGATAGAACAACAGCCAGCGCTTCTTTTTCTAAAATTTTATATTCTAATGAAAAAATAAAAACCACTTTAGGAATAGAATTTATAGCAATTAAACAATATGTAAAAGAAATTACTAGTTTACTTGTTTAATTTTCTTTCTTTGATTTTTTTGATTGAATCAGCTACTTTAACCTGTTTTTCTTTGATTTTTTTGATTGAATCACTCACTTTTTTAGCTTTTAGTTTTTCATCAGCTGCTTTTTTAGCGATTGCTTTCTTAATTTCAATTTTAACTAAGGCTTCAGTCGATTTCATATTTTTGTCTAATCGTCCTTTTACCTCTTCATACATCAACTGATAACCCTTGTAATCAGCAGAATAGAATAAATTATTTTGAACAAACTGAATACTATCAATTTTATATTTTTTATAAATATATTCTTTTGAATTTATTTTATACTTCTCTAACGAACTTGGATTCTGATTTTTAATAGCATCTAAAATCGATAAATCATACATAATATTTATCATTTTATCTCTTTCGATAAGATGATCAGGCGTCTTGATAATATCTTTTTTACAACTGCTTAGAATTGTTAAACCGATAAGAAACAGAAGGATTTTTTTCATTTTTATTCGCATTTATCTATCAAATAATAAACGTTTACCGGCACGAATATCTTTTACCTTAAACGCGGAATATACTAATTTTCCGTTTACCAAAGTATGCGTAATTCTAGACTTAAAAGTAAACCCTTCAAACGGGGACCATCCACATTTAGCGAGAATATTTTCTTTCTTCACGCTCCATGGCAAACCTGGATTTACAATAACCAAATCAGCAAAATAACCCACTTTTATAAAACCTCTTTTTTCAATTTTGAAAATCTTGGCTGGATTATGACACATTTTTTCGACGATTTTTTCAACACTTATTTTTCCTTGGTGATGGGCTTCAAACATTGCCACAACAGCATGTTGCACTAATGGTCCACCAGAAGGCGCTTTTAAATAAGTTTGTTTTTTTTCTTCCAATGTATGCGGAGCGTGATCGGTAGCAACCACATCAATTCTTCCGTCATTCAAAGCTTCCCACAAAGCTTTTCTATCCTCAGCTGTTTTTACAGCAGGATTCCATTTGATTAAATTGCCTTTGGTTACATAGTCTTCATTGGTAAACCACAAATGATGAACACAAACTTCGGTAGTAATTTTCTTCTCTTCTAATGGTATTTTATTGGTAAACAAATCCATTTCTTTAGCGGTCGAAAGGTGGAAAATATGCAATCTTGCTCCAGTTTTTTTTGCCAAAGCCACTGCTTTAGAAGATGAAATATAACAAGCTTCAGCACTACGAATAAGATGATGCACCGTTACAGGAATGTCTTCGCCAAACTCAGCTTTGTATTTTTCTAAGTTATTTTTTATAGTAGTTTCGTCCTCACAATGTACGGCAATCAACATTGGCGTACTCGAAAATATTTTCTCTAAGACAACTTCATTATCCACCAACATATTTCCAGTTGATGAACCTAAAAATATTTTTATTCCAGCAACATTTTTTGGGTTTGTTCTTAAAACTTCCTCTAAATTATCATTGGTAGCACCCATCATAAACGAATAATTCGCATACGATTTCTCCGAAGCCAACTGATATTTTTCTTCAAGAATTTCTTGGGTTACCGCATTAGGAACCGTGTTAGGTTGCTCGATAAAAGAGGTAATTCCACCAGCAACAGCAGCTCTTGACTCAGATTCTATATCTCCTTTGTGCGTAAGTCCTGGTTCTCTAAAATGCACTTGATCATCAATAGCACCGGGAATCAAATAATTCCCTTCGGCATCAATAATGGTACATTCAGATGATTTAGCACTAATGCTATCCGAAATTTCGACAATTATGTCGTTTTCAATTAAAACATCACCTTCAAAAATAGTTCCCTCGTTTACTATTTTGGCATTTTTTATTAAAACCCTATTCATCTCGTTTTTTTATATTATAAGGCGTTAACTAATTTTTTTAAACGGAGCGAAATAACTCCTATAACTGCTTCTTGAAAAATGGCACTGCTCATTTTTGACTGTCCTTTTGTTCGATCAGTAAAGATTATTGGCACTTCTACAATTCGGAATTTTTTACAAAATGTTCTGTATTTCATTTCAATTTGAAAGGCATAACCAACAAATTTAATTTTGTCTATATTAATTCCTTTAAGAACTTGTTTTTTATAGCAAACAAAGCCTGCTGTGGCATCATGTATTTTCATTCCTGTTACAAACTGCACATATACCGATGCAAAATAAGACATTAAAACACGACTTAAAGGCCAATTAACCACATTAACACCTGTAACATAACGGGAGCCAATGGCTAAATCAGCACCACCAAAATGGCAGGCATCATACAGTTTTTCAAGGTCATTGGGATTATGCGAAAAATCAGCATCCATTTCGAAAATATAATCATATTTATTTTCCAAAGCCCATCTAAAACCATGCACATAAGCGGTCCCTAAACCTAATTTTCCAGCTCTTTTTTCAATAAATAATCTCCCTTCAAATTCTGATTGAAGCATAATGACTTTTTCAGCAGTTTGATCTGGTGAATTGTCATCAATAATAAGAACATGAAACACTTTATGTTGTGAAAGCACTGCCCTGATTATGCTTTCAATGTTTTCAATTTCGTTATAGGTAGGAATTATAACAATGCAATCGTCCATATTTCGAGTAATTTCAACACAAAAGTAAACTTTTTATGCGATTTGATTCCTACGAAAATAATATTTGTTTTTTAAAGGAATAGGGCGTCGTCATTCTTCGCTTATATTTGCATTTTGAATCTTGGGGATTACACATTAAAATTATAATAAAAAGAAAGAAATAAAAATTTAGTAATTTTGCAGTGCTATGATTGAAAACGTACTACATCCGAGGATAATTGAAAATAAAGATTGGGCAACAATCCTGTTTCTAGTGTCTTTTGCAACAATTGCTTTGACTAAATCAATTTTCGAGAATCGATTTTCAGATTTTATAAATTTGATTTTTTCAGATAAATACACCAAAGTGTATCGTGATAGTATTCACCTCAAAAGTGGTTTTACTATTTCGTTGTTTTTTGTGCAAATTATTTCTATGGCATTTTTTATCCAACTTACGATGTCGCATTTTGGATATGCATCAAAAACAGATTGGATTCAATTTATACAAATAACCACTTTTCTTGTTTTATTTATATTATCGAAATTTTTAATTGAAAAAATTATCGCAACATCATTCAATATGGATGAATTTGTAGATCAATTTAACCTTCAAAAAGTAGCCTATCGAAATTATATTGGATTATTTTTACTTCCAATTAACGCTATTATCTTCTATAACGACTCTATATCAGGAAATATTTTACTCCTTATTACGGGTTTTTTATTGATTATTAATATCCTAACCTATATAGTTTCAATAAAAAACTATCAAAATTTAATATTCAGTAAGTTGTTTTATTTTATTTTGTATCTTTGCGCTCTCGAAATAGCACCATATTATTTCATGTATTATTGGTTTACAAAAGGAATTGCTTAGAAAATATTAGATATGAAAGTGAAAACAATTTTGGTGTCACAACCAGAGCCTAAAGTGGAAAACTCTCCGTACTTTGAGCTTCAAAACAAACATAAAGTAAAAATTGATTTCAGACCTTTTATTCATGTAGAAGGAGTAAATGCGAAGGAAATTAGACTTCAAAAAATCGATCTTAATCATTACACAGCCATAATTTTAACGAGTAAGAACGCTGTTGATCACTTCTTTAGGGTTGCAGAAGAAATGCGCTATAAAATTCCTGAAGGATTGAAATATTTCTGCCAATCTGAAGCTGTTGCATTTTATTTGCAAAAATATGTTGTGTACCGCAAGCGAAAAATATATGTAGGGCCAAAAGATTTTGCTGATTTATCGCCATTAATAAAAAAATACAAAGACGAAAAATTCTTACTTCCAGCTTCAGATCAACTGAATCCAGATGCTCCAGTTACCTTAAATAACCTAAAAGTAGACTGGACACAAGCCGTTTTCTACAAAACAGTTATGAGTGATTTGTCTGACTTAGCGGATGTATATTATGATGTATTAGCTTTTTTCAGTCCAACTGGAATAAAATCATTATTTATGAATTTTCCAGATTTTAAACAAAATGACACTAGAATTGCAGTTTTCGGAAGTTCAACTCAGAAAGAAGCGTTAGAACACGGTTTAAGAATTGACATTCTTGCTCCAACACCAGAAACACCTTCGATGACAATGGCATTGGAAAAATACATCATAGAAGCAAATAAAGGGAAATAACAATATCAGATTGAATCAAAATAAAAAATCCGCTGTAGCGGATTTTTTTTTATCTGTATTTATTTTTTTGAGGACACATAGAA
>CAILTC010000369.1 GCA_903837025.1 uncultured Bacteroidota bacterium
ATTCTCTTTTTCTTTCAAAATAGCAATCGTAATATCAAGCAAATAACTATCGACTTGGTTGTTTTTCCAGGAAGAAAGAATTCTAGAAATTTCCTCAGGATTTTTCCCTGTCGATAGGCAAATTTGATAGATTTCGGCCAACAGTTGCATCTCGGCATATTCAATTCCGTTGTGTACCATTTTTACAAAATGGCCGCTTCCGTCCTCGCCAATATAAGTGCAGCAAGGATTTCCATCGATGTCTTTTGCAGCAATTGCATTAAGAATTGGCGCTACAATTTCATAAGCTTCTTTAGGTCCGCTTGGCATAAGTGACGGGCCGTTTAAGGCACCTTCTTCACCGCCCGAAATACCGCAACCTATAAAATGAATTCCCTTGGTCGACAAATGACGATTTCTAACATTGGTGTCTTGGTAAAACGAATTTCCACCATCAATTATAATGTCATTGGGTTCTAATAAATTTTCCAGTTCATGAATCATTTGGTCTGTTGCTTCGCCAGCGGGAATCATCAGAATTATTTTTCTCGGACTTTGTAACGATTTTACAAAGCTCGATAAATTATCAAATGGTTTAGTATTTGCTAATTCTTCGAATTCAGCCTTAAAATTAATAGCGATATTTTCTTCTTTTTCGGCGATATGTCTATTAAACATAGAAAGGCTAAATCCCTTCGAAACAAAGTTCCTAGAGAGGCTTTTCCCCATAACACCTAGGCCGATTAAACCGATTTCTGATTTTTTAAAAATTTCGTTTTCTATATTTGAAACAATTTGTTCTGGACTTTGCATGACTGATATTGTATATGCGTTTTGTGGAATTTCTAAAGTTTCAAACTGTGATTTTAGAAGGCTTGAGGGTATAAAATGATTTTCTCTAGATTCTAATCGAGATAGAATTTCTGGATAACCGCCTTGGAGGAAAACAAATTTAATTGAATTTGAAACTTCATGCGACAGTATTTTCCGGTAACTTTCTTTTAAACTAGAACAAGCAATAATACAGCCTTTTTCGGTACTGTTTTTTTTGATCAAGCCATTTAATTGCAAAAGCCATTCCTTACGATCTTCATCGTTGAGCGGTTTTCCGGAAGCCATTTTATTAATATTTTCTTTTGAATGAAAATCATCACCATCAAAAAACGGAATCTTTGTTTTTTTTGCCAATAGTTTGCCAATGGTGGTTTTTCCTGATCCCGAAACCCCCATAATTACTATAGCCTTGTTTTCATTTATTGCGTTCATTCTAGTTTAAGATATATTTTTTGTGTCCGTTTTTAAAAGCTAAAAAAGAGGATTATTCAATTTACAACCAGAAGTAAATGTATTGTTATTTTGATTGTCTTCAAAATTTTTCTGAAAAGCAGTAAACTCAAGAATCCAAACATTTTTTTTGTTGATTCAATGGAGGTAAAACAGATTATTCAATGGTATAATTTATATTTTTAGTTATTTTTACATTCTTGTAACCCAATTTCAATGCGCAAATTTTCGACATTTATTATCCTTATACTATTTCCAATTGTCACTTTTGGTCAGGATAATACTGATTCATTGTTAAAAAATTTGGATCAAACGCTTAATGAATACCAGTTTTATTTAAACCGAAAAGAGACTAAAATAAACAAAATCAAGAGTCTGCTAAAACTTACTTCCTCAGACAATCAGAAACAGGCTATTTATGACAATTTATATGTAGAATATAAATCCTATCAGTCGGACTCAGCTTTAGTTTATGCTAGAAAAAGTGTTGCGACTTCGCTTAAAATCAAGAACCCAGAAAAAACGAATCTTTCCGTATTAAATGTTGCTTCCATAATGGCGACTTTGGGAATGTATAAGGAATCTATTGATATGCTGGAAACAGTCGATGTCAAATTAACGCCAACTATTAAGGGAACGTACTATTGGACCAATAGAATTGTATATGGTAATTTGGCGGATTATGCCACGTCAATCCAAGAGAAAATCAATTACAATTTATTATCAAAGCAATATAGAGATTCGGCAATAGCTTATTTTCCTACTGAATCTCGCTTATTTTGTATTGCAAAATCCGATCAATTAATGGATCAGAATCAATACGATCAATCACTTAAAATACTAGAAGAATTCTTTTCGAAAACTCCAAATCAAGACCCTGATAAAGCAGTTATTGCTTATATAATTTCGGAAGTATATCAATTAAAAAAAGACCAAGACCAAGAAAAAAAATGGTTGGTTATTTCTGCTATTTCGGATTTGCAATTGGTAAAAAAAGAAAATATCTCTTTGCGTAAATTGGCTTTCATTATGTACGAACAAGGCGATTTTGATAGCGCTTACAAGTATATAAAAAGATCACTTGAAGACGCACTTTTTTGTAATGCTAAACTGCGAACCTACGAAATATCTAAGATGTTGCCCATAATTAACGAAGCGTATCAACACAAAAATGAAACGATCCGTAAGCAACTTATTCTGTTTTTGATAAGCGCTGGTGTACTTACGCTTTTTTTATTGGGCGCCTTACTTTTGCTTTTTAAACAAATGAAAAAATTGGCGAACGCCCAAAAAGCAATCCGTTTGGCCAATACCAAACTATCCCAACTCAATACAGAATTAAACGAAATTAACGAGAGGTTAAACCAAACCAACACCACTCTTGCCGAAGCCAGCTTGCTAAAAGAAATTTATATTGGACGCTACATGGATCAATGCTCGGATTATATTGCAAAACTAGACGAATACGGACGTAAACTTAGCGTGATGGCAACAGCCGGAAAAATGAATGAGTTGGTAAAAATGGTCAAATCGAATGTGCATATCGAAAAGGAATTAAAAGAATTTTATACCAATTTTGATCAGACCTTTTTGCAATTGTTTCCTAATTTTATCGAAGAATTTTCGGAGTTGATTATAGACAAAGAAGTGCTTCATCTGAAACATGGAGAACTTTTGAACACCGAGTTGCGAATTGTGGCTCTCATCCGATTAGGGATTAAAGACAGTATAAAAATCGCTGAATTTTTGCGCTATTCCGTTTCTACGATTTATAATTATCGTTCCCAATTAAAAAACAAATCGTTAGGACCTCGCGAGGAATTTGAATCTAAAGTGATGTTGATAGGAACTTCCAATAAAAATTAGCACTATTTCTGCCATTATAAAGCGCTTTTAAGGTTAAAATTGCACCACTTTTTTAATGTTTAAAAATAAGTTAAAATGCTTATTTTCAATATTTTAAAAATAAATAAATCTACTTTTTTTTTAGTGCTAAATTATTTCTGAAGTAAAGAATTTATATTTACGCTGTCGAATATATCGATTTCGTTTTAAAAAAGCATTAACTTAAAAAACCAAAATGAAAGTAGCAGTATCAAAAGTAAAATTCATCGCATTGTTTTGCTTTGGATTATTAGTATCAAGCGTAACTATGGCACAAGAAACAAAGACTTCGGTCGACAGAAAGTGGTGGAAGGAAGCGGTCGTTTACCAAATTTATCCAAGAAGTTTCAAGGATACCGATGGTGATGGAGTGGGGGATTTAAAAGGAATCATTTCGAAGCTGGATTATATCAAAAGTTTAGGAGTAGATGTGGTTTGGTTAAACCCTATTTATGGTTCTCCAAATGCAGATAA
>CAILTC010000370.1 GCA_903837025.1 uncultured Bacteroidota bacterium
GGAGCATATAAGCGAAGATTAAGCGTATTTATTTCATTTACAATGTCTTCAATATTAATTTGTTGATTAAAATCATCTCCGCTTTCAGGATAATTAATGGTTTGTTTCCGTTGAGGAAAATGAATTTCTTCTTCATAATAACCCTTAATGTGTTTTCTACAACGAGCAATACTAATTTTATCAAGTAAGTCAAAGTAGGCTGGTGTTTTTGTACTAAGATTATCCAACAGATTCTCTGGATTTCTATCTCCTTTAATCCAATTATTAAATTCTCTCTGTACCCCTTTCATTAAGTTTTGAATGGAGTCTATTCCTTCACTTACAAAAGCATCATCTTTATTTTCAGTAATCATATAAATTTGATGCTTAAGATCATTCATTTTATTATTTACGGGAGTTGCCGATAATAATAAAACTTTTGTTCTTAGTCCTTTAGATATTATTTGATCAATTAATTTTTTGTATCGTTTATTGTTATTTCTAAAATTGTGAGATTCATCAATTACCACTAGGTCATAATTACCCCAATTTATGTTGCTTAAATCAGTATCACCAACCATACCCTCTGTTCTGGATAAGTCGGTATGACTTAACAAGTCATAATAAATTCGATCTTGACTAAAATAGTTTCGAGTGTCATTTTCTTTATAAATACTCCAGTTTTCTCTTAATTTTTTTGGACAAAGAACCAATACACGACCACTATTTCTTAGTTGAAAATATTTTATAACAGTCAAGGCTTGGTATGTTTTCCCTAAACCAACACTATCCGCTAAAATACATCCATTATATTTTTTAATTTTATTAATGGCACCAATTACCCCATCTTTTTGGAATGGTTTCAGTTCTTTCCATAATAGGGTATCTTCTAATCCAATCTTATGTAATTCATTTTGTTCTTCTGCTAATTCTTCATATCCCTCAAATATTCGACTCAATGTGAACTGATAAATAAACTCAGGGCTATAGTCTTTATAGGCTCTTTCTAGTTCTTTTAATAATTGTGTTTTGATGTCCTCTCCTGAAACCGACCATTGTTGATTGAAGATTTGTTGATAAGCATCAATTAGAGGAATTTCATTTTCTTCTGTTTTTAATTCAATGATTGTATTTTCCGATGATGTTACAAGTCCTAATGTTCCGCAATTGAAATCTGTTGAATTCATTGAAGCAGAGAATTTTTTTAATCCATCATTAATTAGAATTTTCATAAAGGGCATTCCTTTTTTAAATTCAGCTTTAGACTCGAAAAAATTCACACAAGATTCCGCTGCAAATCGTAATAAAAATTGATTTTTAAAAATTCGCTCATCATCATTTCCAAATATTTTTTTGATATTCGTATCTTGTTGATTTGTCCAAAGCACCTTAAGTGATTCAATGTCTTTTAATTTATCACTTAAAAAAACAAAAGCATAAACACTAAAATGATCTACAATTAAACTCAATTTTGCTCCTGGTTGAATTAAGGATTTTAATTCATCTGCAAATTTATTTCCAGCTTGATTATTTATTAATTTACCCATTATAAAATTCTTTTTTTAATTAAGTCATATTGACTTGTTTGTAAAGATTTATCAATTATTATTTCACCTTCATGTACACCTGTCTTTTGTTCACCTGAAGTAATATTAATTAAATCATATAAAATAGTAATATTTTTAGAAGTAGAATATTCGCTAGGATAAACCCAATCAATTTTATAGATTTCATCACTATCTAGTAATTTAACGTTTTGGTCGATTGACAAAACAGTAATTGTAGTTTGAATTTTCTCAGATTGCGTATTAATTGCAATAAATTCTTGTTCTGGATTTAATAATTCCTTCTTGAAATTTTTGA
>CAILTC010000371.1 GCA_903837025.1 uncultured Bacteroidota bacterium
AAGTATGCATTATTCCGTGTCTGTATATTTTAACAAAATTATAGATTTCCGTTTTTTGAAAATTAGTGTACTCCGTATTACTATTTCTATTTTTTATAGATTTGCCTGGAATATTTTTAATTTCATATTTGGGAAATTCAAAGTTATCCCAAATTTGCATTGCGTAAGAAATATTAAGAATGGTATCATTTAATTCGTCATTAATTTTTGAATTATTTTCTTCAATATTCCTAATCAAAAAACCGAATATATCTAAAGCAGTAAAAATTGAAAAAGTTATCGATATTGCCATCTGATTACCTCCAATTTCTTGATCAGCTTTTTCCATCATTGAATCAATATCCCCAATAAGATATTTTTCATAATGTTCTACAAATTCAATTGGTTTCATAAATAATAATTTTAGTTAAATCCTATCCTGTTCTGGATCGCTCGTAAAAGCAAATACTCCTCGTTTTGGATATGTAGAATTGCATTATGTGCCCACTATAATAAATAATCAAAGCAAATCTAACTGAATTACTTATAAAAAATTCAGGATTCGTGTTTCTTTTAGCTTCAGCGTAAAATTTCCAACCGAAACTTCTTCAAAAGAAATCCATTAGTCAATGTTTTAAAAACTGCAGTTATGACATGTTTTTCATCTTTATTATCTCAAATCACCTGTAAACTTAGCCCTAATGCGTTAATAATTTGTACAAAATTAGAAATTTGCAAATCAGTTTTGCCTTGTTCTATTTTGGCTATGTATGCGCGTTCTTTGCCTATTTTGTCGGCAAGTTCCTGCTGTGTTAAATGTTTTTCTTTGCGGGTTTCTTTTATCAATTCGCCATAGTAAAATGATAATGCTTTTTTCGAAAACTCCTCTCTTTCAGGTGATCCTACTTTGCCGTAGTTCTCGTCTAAATAATCATTCATTGTAGGTAACTCCCTTTTTATTTTTTCTAAATTAAGTTTTGGTCGTTCCATTTGTCTAAAATTTTGATTGCTGTTTTTATTTGTTTGTCGTAATCCCATCTTCGAAAACTAAAATGATCTTGTTACGGATAACTCATAAATTGCATTATGTATTCCTACAATGAGCAACTAAAAACAAATCTAACTAAATTACTAATAAAAATTTAGAATACGTGTTTCTTTTAGTTTCAACTCAAAAAATCACAATCTAAATTCCTTCAAAAGAAATCCATTAGCCAGCGTTTTAAAAACGGCAATTTGATTTTCTTTCCAAGTTTCATCATAACCCAATTCCTTGGCTAATGCGTCAGCTACTTTTTCGGAACAAGCAATTGCTGCACGAGCATCTAAAAATAGTAATCGCACACGCCTTGCCAAAACATCGTCTATAGATCGTGCCATTTCGTTACGAATTGACCAAGCGACTTCGGCTAGGGTATAGTCATAATCAGGATGCAGTTTTTCTTTTAATTCCGGTTCATTTTCTTGTAATTGCAAGATTGCTGGAATATCGGTTCCATAAATATAAAGGTGATTTTCACGGTCTAAAGCAGTTGTTGTTTGATTCCCATGAATAGCAATATGGTCTGTTTTACAGGCTACTTTCGGTAAATTATGCACGCTTATGGCTTTGTTTATAATGTCTTCGGCAATTTTTCTATAGGTGGTCCATTTGCCGCCAGTGATGGAAATTAAACCGGTTTCGGAAACAATTATTTTATGACTTCTAGAAACTTCTTTGGTATTTTGTCCTTCTTTTTCTGGTGCAGCCAAAGGCCTTAATCCCGCAAAAACTGCTAATACATCGGCTCTTGTTGGTTTTTTCGACAAGAATCTTTGGGCGGTTTCTAATACAAATTCGATTTCTTTTTCGGTGGCTATTGGTTCTAAACTATGGCTTTTTATTAATGTATCTGTGGTGCCAATAACAATTTTATCATGCCAAGGAACAGCAAATAATACTCGGCCATCGCTTGTTTTTGGAATCATCAACGCATCGTTACTTGGTAGAAAAGACTTGTCGAAAACCAAATGAATTCCCTGACTCGGCACAATGTATTTTTTATATACTTTGTCATTCATTTTCATAATCGAATTGGTAAAAACTCCCGTTGCGTTAATAATCGCCTTTCCTTTTATTTCGTGTTTCGTGCCCGTTTCCTGATCTTCGATAACTACGCCTATGACTTTGTGGGCTTTGTCTTTTAGAAGATGGGTTACTTTGGCATAATTCAAAATACAAGCGCCATTTTCGATTGCGGTTTGTGCCAAATTGATTGCCATTCGAGAATCATCAAACTGACCATCGTGATAAATAACGCCGTTTCGCAATCCTTTTTGTTCAATAGTAGGAAGTAATTCTATGGTTTTTGCTTTCGAAAGGTATTGAGACGAACCTAAACTCAATCGTCCGGCTAATAAATCATATAATTTAAGTCCGATGGTGTAAAAATAACCACCCCACCAGTTGTAATTAGGAATTACAAAAGAGAGATTTCGTACTAAATGGGCTGCGTTTTTTGTCATCAAGCCTCGTTCTTTCAACGCTTCTATAACCAATGAAAAATCACCTTGTTCCAGATAACGTACTCCGCCATGGGCTAATTTGGTGCTTCGGCTGGAAGTTCCTTTGGCGAAATCTACGGCTTCGACCAGAATAGTTTTGTAACCTCGTGTTGCAGCATCGACAGCAGAGCCTAAACCAGAAGCGCCGCCACCAATTATAATGACATCCCAATTTGGGGTTTCTTGGATTTTTGCTAATTCTTGGGATCGTTTCATAAGGAGGATTGAGTCAAACAAAATTAGTTTGCTTCGTAAACTTAAGGAATTAATTGGTAGAAAAAAAGCCTATTTATCTCCTTTATTTTTAATGGATTACATGTTAATAAATTTTAAAAATTAATTCAAAAACTTAATATTTAAAAAAATCTTCTACTTTTGTGCCAGAAAAATAAACCAATGGCAAAGAATTTAGTTATCGTTGAGTCCCCTGCAAAGGCCAAAACCATCGAAAAATTTTTAGGAAGTGATTACCAAGTGGAGTCAAGTTATGGACATATTGCCGACTTGCCTTCCAAGGAAATAGGGGTAGATGTTGAGAATGGTTTTAAACCAAAATACGAAGTGTCTTCCGATAAAAAAGCATTGGTAAGCAAATTGAAAACCTTAGCCAAGAACGCCGAAATGGTTTGGTTAGCAAGTGATGAGGATCGCGAGGGGGAAGCTATTTCTTGGCATCTTTCCGAAGAATTAAAATTGGATAAAAAGAAAACAAAACGAATTGTTTTTCACGAAATTACAAAAACAGCTATTCTAAAAGCAATTGAAAATCCACGTGAAATAGATTATAATTTGGTCAATGCTCAACAAGCGCGTCGGGTTTTAGACCGATTAGTGGGTTATGAACTGTCGCCTGTACTTTGGAGAAAAATCAAAGGAGGACTTTCGGCAGGACGGGTTCAATCGGTTTCAGTGAGGTTGATTGTCGAACGAGAAAGAGAAATTCAGAACTTTAATGCTGTTGCAACCTATTCGGTTGTTGATGAATTTACGAACGAAGCCGGAAAAACATTCAAAGCAAAGCTGCCTAAAAATTTCAATACTAAAAAAGAAGCCGAGGATTTCTTGAATAAGAATGTCGGTTCTACGTATAAAGTTTCGGATTTAGAAACTAAACCTACCAAAAAATCGCCAACAGGGCCTTTTACCACTTCGACTTTACAACAAGAAGCGGCGAGAAAATTGTATTTGCCTGTTGGAATTACCATGCAACTAGCACAACGTTTATACGAAGCGGGACTCATTACTTATATGAGAACGGATAGCGTGAACTTGTCTAAAGATGCGATGGAAGCTGCCCAAGCCGAAATTATCAAATCCTACGGAAAAGAATTCTCTAAGCCAAGAACTTTTGTAAATAAAAGCAAAGGGGCTCAGGAGGCGCACGAGGCGATTCGTCCTACGGATATGTCACGTCACACCGTAAATATCGACAGAGATCAAGCCCGTTTGTATGATTTGATCTGGAAAAGAACCTTGGCATCGCAAATGAGTGACGCACAATTAGAACGTACCAACGTGAAAATTGAAGCCAATAATCATAGCGAAATATTCACTGCTTCTGGTGAAGTTTTACTTTTTGAAGGTTTCTTGAAAGTGTATTTAGAAGGTCACGATGACGATGAAGAGGAGCAAGAAGGCATGTTGCCAGCAATGAAAGTAAACGAAAAGTTACAAAATAATTATATTACCGCTACCGAAAGATATTCTCGTGCGGCTGCAAGATACACCGAAGCTTCTTTGGTGAAAAAATTAGAGGAATTAGGAATTGGTCGTCCGTCGACTTATGCGCCAACAATTTCGACAATTATCAACAGAAATTATGTGGAGAAAGGAAATCTTGACGGACAAGAAAGAAATTACACCCAACTGACTTTACAATCAGGGAAAGTAGGGGAGAAGCTGCTTAAAGAAAATACCGGTTCAGATAAAGGGAAACTGGTTCCGACAGATATTGGAACAATTGTTACGGATTTCTTGGTTAAGAATTTTGGAACAGTTTTGGATTATAATTTTACTGCCAAAGTAGAACAGGATTTTGATGAAATCGCAGAAGGAAATATAGAATGGTCAAAAATGATGCAAGAGTTCTACGATAAATTTCACCCAATTGTGAAAGATGTAGAAGCAAATGCAGATAGAGAAAGTGGCGAAAGAATCCTTGGAACTGATCCTAAAACAGGAAAACCGGTTTCGGTTCGTTTAGGGAAATTTGGTCCAATGGCACAAATTGGAGCTGCTGATGACGAAGAGAAAAAATTTGCCAGTTTGATGGCGGAGCAAAATATTGGAAACATCACTTTGGAAGAAGCGTTGGATTTATTTTTGTTGCCAAAAAACTTAGGTACCTATAAAGAAGAAGAAGTTGAGGTAAGTAATGGTCGTTTTGGTCCTTATGTACGTCATGGAAGTGTTTTTGTTTCTTTGCCAAAAGGGGAGAATCCATTGGATGTTTCTTTAGAACGAGCGCAGGAATTAATTGACGATAAAGCAAAAGCTGATGCGCCAATTGCAACTTATAAAGGAGAAGCTGTTCAAAAAGGTGTTGGTCGTTTTGGTCCATTTATCAAATGGGATGGCATTTTTATCAATGTAAGTAAGAAATATAATTTCGATAATTTGTCGCAATCAGAAATTGAAGAATTGATTGAAGATAAATTGCAGAAAAACATTGACAAGGTTTTGCATAACTGGGTAGAAGAAGGTATTTTGGTTGAAAAAGCCCGTTGGGGAAGATCTGTAATTACCAAAGGAAAAATCAAAATTGAATTGAGCAAAGA
>CAILTC010000372.1 GCA_903837025.1 uncultured Bacteroidota bacterium
GTTTACTACTCAAACTTTAGGATTAAATCCTGAAATTTTAGAAGGTGAAGAAATTATTGAGCGTTTGAATGATCGTTTTGATATTTTACAAAATAAAAACAATGCAACCCATTTATTTTTCTACGGAGCAGGATGTGGAACCGAAAGAATGAAAAAGGCGCTATCACGAGTTTTTCAAGAATATTTTCCAAATGCTATAATTGTTGTCGAAGAAGATACTTATGCAGCAGTTTATGCAACAACTCCAAAAGGAGAAAAAGCTATCGTAAGTATTCTAGGAACAGGATCAAATTGTAGTTATTTTGATGGAAAGGAATTACATCAAAAAGTACAATCACTTGGCTATATTGTTATGGATGATTGTAGTGGAAACGTTTTTGGAAAAGAATTAATAAGAAAATATTATTTTAATAAAATGCCTCAAGAATTGGCTCTTGAATTTGAAAAAGAGTATAATTTAGATCCGGATTATATTAAAAGTAAATTATATAAAGAAGCAAATCCAAATGCTTATTTAGCCACTTTTGCAAAGTTTTTGATTCAGAATAAAGAAAATGAATTTTGTAAAAAAATCATTTTTAAAGGAATGAAATCATTTGTAAAAAATTACATCAAACAATATGAAAATTGCAAAGAAGTTCCTGTACATTTTGTAGGCTCTATTGCTTTTTATCTGAAAGAAGAATTACAAATAACCTTTGATAAATACGAATTACAATTAGGTAATGTATTACGAAGACCAATAGATGGGCTTATTGCGTATCATATTGTAAATAAATAATTTATGGAAATTGCAATTATTGCTCACGACGGTAAAAAAGTTGATATGGTTCAGTTTTTGAACAAAAATAAAAAAATTTTACAGCAAGAAAGAATACAACTTATTTCAACCGGAACAACAGGCGGTAAAGCCGAAAGTATTGGTCTTAAAGTAACAAAGATGTTATCAGGACCATTAGGTGGTGATGCACAAATTGCTGGTAGAGTAGCCGAAGGCAAAACTAAAATGGTACTCTTCTTTAAAGATCCATTATCAAGTCATGCCCATGAAGCAGATATTAATATGTTACTTCGCGTATGTGATGTGCATAATATTCCAATAGCTACAAACGAAGCAACTGCTCAATTACTATTAAATGCTATAGCACAGCAATCATAGAAATTTCGATATTTAAGTTTTTTGGCAAACCTGCCACTTGAACCGTTTCACGAGCTGGAGCGGTTTTTTCGTTAAAATAAGAACCATAAACGGCATTTATTTTTCCAAAATCATCCATATTCATAATAAATATAGTTGATTTCACTACGTTTTCAAATGTCATTCCGGCAGCTTCTAATACTGCTTTCATATTTTGCAGTACTTGCTCTGTTTCAGCTTCAATGCTTGAAGTTACTAATTCTCCCGTAGATGGATTTATACCAATTTGTCCCGAGGTATAAAGTGTATTTCCTTTTAAAACGGCTTGATTATAAGGCCCGATAGGGGCAGGTGAATTTTCGGTAAAGATTATTTTTTTCATAAATATTCATTTAAATTTTCAAATTGATACTCTTAAATTAGTAATCTAAAAATTAGTACTTCGTTTATTCCATTTTATATCACTTAATACGCCTGATTTTATTCCAATAAAGAAATTCCAATTAGAATTATATCCAAAAGGTGTCCAGTTAAAACTCATTCTCCAGCTTAATAAATCTCTCTCTAAGCGAAGTTGTGTAAAAGTCACTCCATTATGAGCAAAATCATAACCTGAAGATAATCCTGCTTTCCATTTAGGTGTAATATCCGTATTCGCAGAGAACATCAATGAATTAGATACAATTGTATTTTCTCTATTGTTATTTCCATAGGTAAGAGAATAGGCAAATGTCATATCCCATGGTATTTTTGTGTTGAAAAATTCAGAAATTTTATCTACACCATCATCATCATCTCTTTTCTTAAATTGGCTTTTGCTTAAATCATTAATATCAGTAGTTTTTCCAAATAAATCATCTTCTCGACCACCATTTCTTTGGCTTTGATCATTTTTATCTTTGTTCTTTGGATTATCCTTTTTACTTGAAATGGAATAATTCAAAGTCATATTGGCACTTGTCATTCTAAACAAACTACCTCCATTATCTATATTATATACATTGATTCGCTTTCCTGAATTATCAATTGCATAAGGATCTAATGTTGTACCAAAATTTACATTCATCTTCTTGTTGAATAATTGTGTACCACCACTAACTCTTATAGGTGACCATGCAAGGGTAGTTATCCCATCCGCATCAAGATTATAACTTGTTGAAAGATTTAAGTTATTAAGCAGCATAATTTTTTTAGCTTCCGTTTTTGTAGTGTCTTTATCGGCTACTTTTGCTTCGAAAGTATTACTTAAATCAAATCCTAAAGTGTTCGAATTTGATAAAACAGGCCCACCAAATACGCCATTTTCAAATCGAGTATATTGTTTTGTCATTGTTCCGCTGGCATCAGTGGCATAAGTATCGTAATATTTAGCAAAACTTGGTTGATAATTGTATGAAATAGAAGGACGCATTACGTGTCGAATGGATTGAATTGCTTTGTCTTCTCCAAAATTAAAGGTTCCATAAATAGTCGTCCCAACACTTGAAGAAAAGGTATATGTTCTATAAGCATCAAAACCATTTACAACCTGATCTACAACTTTACTTTCAGTAGCATCATAGTTTCTTTTCAAGGTTTTTATGTACCAAACTTCATCATAATTTGCCGAAGTTGAAGCACTAAAATATTTAAATAATTTGAAATTTGTGCTTATTGGGATACTTTGTTTAAGTCCAACTTTAGCATTGTCAAACATTTGTTTTTTGAAAAACAATGAATCTGTGGTTGTAAAACTGTTTAAACCGCTTAAATTATATTGCAAATTTATATTCTTAAAGAAGCCTTTTTTGACGCCATCTTTTCCAACAAAAGGATAAATTCGATCAATGCTAAATTGCACATTTGGCAAACTCATATCGATTTCTGAGGTTTGTGTATTTTGTGAATGTGTAGCTGTCAATGATAATCGTGCTTGTGGTACACCACTAAAAGTAGTACTATAAGAAACAGAAGAACTTAAAGTATTATTTAGTCCAGAACCTATATTAGATTGATTTATAGATTGTTGATAATATTTACTACTTCCAAGATTGATCGAAGCTGAAAAGTTAGAATTTGGATTTGATTTCGCATCTCTAGAATGCGACCATTGTATATTGTATATATTTTGCTTCGAATAATCTGGATAACCTCTTTCGCTAGAGATTAAATTTTCGAATCGAATATTAATATTTCCTCTGTA
>CAILTC010000373.1 GCA_903837025.1 uncultured Bacteroidota bacterium
ATAAAAATACCCATTATGGTTTATAAATTTAGAGTAATTCTCGATGCCGAAGAAGACATTTTTAGAGACATTGCGATACTTGCCGACGATACTTTAGAAGATTTTCATAACGCCATTTTCAACTCTTTTGGGTTTGACGGAATGGAAGTAGCTTCTTTCTACACGTGTGATGACACCTGGAATCAAGAAGATGAAATACCAATGTTTGACGCAGGTGATATTCCTGGTGTACAAAAAACAATGAGCGATTACTCGCTTTCGGATATTTTGGACAAGGAAAATACCAAAATTATATATGTTTATGATTTCATCAACATGTGGACATTTCTTATAGAATTAGCCTCTGTTGAAGAAATTACTATAGGAAATACGTATCCTGAGACCATTTTTTCGCATGGCGAAATGCCTGATGAAGCCATGGAAAAACATTTTATCGCTGATGATGATGAGGACGATTATAACGAATTTGAAGATGATCTAGACGAAGATGATCTAGATATGTTTGAAGGTGACGATAGTTTTGAAGACTACGGTTTTGAAGAAAATTGGAACTAATTTCAATTAAAAAATTACGAATTAAAAATTAAAATAGTCAACAATATTTAACCAAGATTTGAGACATAATTCTGTCTTTTATCTTGGTTCTTTTATCTAAAAAAAAGAAATATGATCAATTTATTTAATACACATATCGAGACTTTATCCATTCATAGAGTGGGAAATAAGAGTCGCAACGAAGCACTTTTTTTGTCGGAACAACCTTTTAATTTGAATGACGAAGTGGTACCTCTGATGAAAGAATATTTCTTTAAACCTTTTAGAGAAAAAGAAGAAAATTACTTTCAGTTTGCTCACGAAGTAGATTTAGATTACAATGATATGTTTAAATATGCTACTCAAATATTCGAAAATCCGAGTAGTTTACACGAAGTATCAAAGCAAATTACGACTCATTTATTTGAGCAATCAAACCATCCACACATCAAAAACGGGGAAGTTTATGTAGCGCATTTGACCAATGTAAATATTGATAATAATGTGGTCGATGCCATCGGAATATTTAAAAGCGAATTGCAATCTGATTTTTTGCAGTTTGAAGAAAAAGATACCAATCTAGATATGATTTTGCAACATGGTATCAACCTAAGCAAACTCGACAAGGGTTGTTTGATTTTCAACTATAAAAAAGAAGAAGGTTATAAAATCCTCACGGTAGATAGTAACCGTTATGATGCCCGTTATTGGTTAGAGCATTTTCTATCGGTTGATGCTTTTGAAGATGAAAATTTCATCACCAAAAAATACTTGAAATTTTGTCAAGGTTTTGCCAAAGATGTCGTTTTTCCTGCCGAAGACAAAAAGGAAGAAGTGATGTTTATGAACCGAAGCGTGAATTATTTTGCCAAAAACGACCAATTTGAAGAAGCAAACTTCTTAAGTGAAGTACTAGATAATCCGGATTTGCTTCCTGAATTTAAAAACTACAAGGTTGATAAAGGCGAAAAATACAGCATTGAAGACATAACTTCATTTCCTATAGCCAATGCAGCCGTTACTGATGCTAGAAAATCAATCAAAAACGTAATTAATTTGGACACACATATTCAAATTAAAATGGATTTTATCAATCCCGAAAGTGCCGAAAAATTTGTAGAAAAAGGTTGGGACGAAGAAAAACAAATGTATTATTATCTCGTCTATTTTAATAAAGAAGTAAAAAACTAAATTTATAACATTTAATTTATATTTCTAAATTCATAAAATCCTCCGTTAATTCAATTTAATGGAGGATTTTTTTGAAAAACATTCTAGATTAAGCTCCATAATCAATCATAATATGTAGGTTTATAAATACAATGCAGTAAAAGTAGTGTATTTAATCGGTTTTATTTGCTTTTAAGCAGATTTGGCTTTATATTTACTAAACAAACCATAATTGATTTTATATGGATACATCAAAAATCAGAAAGAGGCTTTTCTCCAGAAAAATTTTGTGTACTTTATTAGGACACAAAATCATTACAACTAGAAATGTGACAAATCACTTCAAGGAATACAAATGTTCCGTGTGTAGTTTAGAGTTGACCAATGATCTCAAAGGTCATAAAACATTTCTCACCCCAAAGCTTAAAGACATTAATGAAGCATTAATTCGTCTTGACAAAAACAAGCGCATATCTAATTGAATCATCTAAAACCCCAATAAAGATGCTAATACTACTCCTAATAAAAAGCCTACTAATGTTAAAACAAACAGTAAACAAAAAAACAACTGAACCCGTTTCCGAAATAAAATCGTGAATAGGAAATGTTATATTAAAATTTTACTCGAAATTATTACTAATGACATTTACTGTTTTATAATTTCTTGCAATAAAATCAAAAGTAGCATTCAGCACATTTCCCATTGATTTTGCTCTTTTAAAATTCAAGTCATGTGTAACACGAAACCATTCTAATTTTAATTGTTCTATGTGTTCATCTGGAGCAATAGTGTCATTACCCATAATTTGCAATAATTTTTTTATACGGTTTTCGGCCGAAAAAATTCTTTTGGCCAGAACCGCTCGTTCTTCGTCTTTATATTGATCGATCGAACTAAGTTGAAGTTTATCTTTGACCAATTTTACCATTGGATAATTTTCCTTAAAAAACTGCGGCATATACACTTTTATGTTTCCTTCATAACATTGCTGATCAAAATCGATTGGACGAATTTTGAAAACTACTTGGTCAAAATCATGACTTGGCACAATGACGTAATTATAAGCCCGCATATCACCTAGTAATCGGATCATACAGCGCTCATTGAACTTGACAAATTCTTTTGCTATTTGAGACTTCTCGGTTTCGGTACAATCATTCAATAAAGTATTCATAAATACATCGCCCGGAATTCCGATAATATGTTCTTCGATTAAAGTGTCTTTATAGACCAAAAAATTGATTTTATCTGGCGATAAAATATGTTCTAACTCCAAGCCATAAACCCTTGAAGCATCCGCTTTTTTGACGTAGAAATGCGTGTAATTATCATTTAGAATGTTTCTGACTTTTATTCGAAAAGGTTTCGAATTACCAAAAGTACAATAGTCGATCGAATCCACATTCAAAAATTTAATGATGCTCAAATTACCATCCGAAAGCAAAAGAGAATACACTTTTTTTAGTGCCAAATCTATTTCTTGTCTTTCATATTCATTATAATACACCCTGACCCATAAAGTATCTTTATCATTTTTATCGAATACATTTATGGCACCCGAAAAACGTAATAAATCATCATAAACTATAGAAACTTTTGATATACGATCGTATCGCTCTAAATAATCCATAAGTGCATTATTTACAGGATAAGTTGGTTTTTTGAAAACCATTAATGGTTCTTCGCTCATTTGGATTACTTTTGATACAAATTTACACTAAATTACATTTTGAACGTAACAAAAATGATACTTGAACGTCATATAATACATTAATTTAATAATACGTTACTTATATAACTGCAAATTTTGTTAGTTTATAAAAAACCATATTGAAATTATTAGTACGCATTGCAGCTTATAATATAAATTAAAACATAAATAGATTGGAAACGATACTCAAAATTGACGCTCTTTATAAACGTTATGGCAGCATTCAAGCCTTAAAAAATGTTTCTTTCGAAATAAAGAAAGGGAATGTTTATGGAATTCTAGGTCCAAACGGAAGCGGAAAATCGACAACACTAGGTATTACCTTGAATGTTGTCAATAAAACTTCGGGAACTTATAGCTGGTTTGACGGAACAATGCCAACCCATGATGCTTTGAAAAAAGTGGGTGCCATTATCGAAAGACCCAATTTCTATCCTTATATGACAGCGGAAGAAAACCTTCAATTAGTTTGTAAAATAAAGAATATTAACTATTCTAAAATTGAAGAAAAACTAGAATTAGTAGGTTTAAATGAGCGAAAAAAAAGTAAATTCAGTACATTTTCACTCGGAATGAAACAACGTTTAGCAATAGCTTCAGCCTTGTTGAATGATCCCGAAATATTAATTCTCGACGAACCTACAAACGGTTTAGATCCTCAAGGTATTCACCAAATCAGGGATATTATCAAACAAATTGCGGCAAAAGGAACTACAATTTTATTGGCATCCCATTTATTAGACGAAGTCGAAAAAGTCTGTACCCATGTAATCGTTCTTAGAAAAGGAGAGATTTTATACTCCGGATTGGTTGATGGAATGTCGGCAAATGAAGGTTTCTTCGAATTACAAGCGGATGATCTCGAAAAATTAGCGACCGTTTTAAAAAATCATCCTGCTGTAGGAAGTGTAAAAATTATGGATTCGAAAGCAATAGTCTATTTAAAAAGCACCTTGGAAGCTGCAGATTTAAATCGTTTTCTGTTTGAAAACAACATTAGTTTGAGCCATTTAATAAAACGAAAAAACAGTTTAGAAGAGCAGTTTTTAGAATTGACAAAAAACAATTCTTAATCTAAATTTACAAATCTAAAATTTCAAAAATGAAACGATTACTCGCTATAGAATTACAAAAAATCTGGTTAAACAAAGCTAGCCGAATATTGACTTTAACTTATTTCATCCTACTTTCCTTCATTGCTTTAATTGCTTCGATAAAGTTTGATCTTGGAATTTTTAAATTTCATCTTGCCGAAATGGGTATTTTCAATTTTCCGTTTATTTGGCATTTTAACACCTATATTGCTGCTTGGCTTAAATTCTTTTTGGCGATTGTAATCGTGTCGATGATGGCCAACGAATACAGTTATGGCACCTTGAAACAAAACCTAATTGACGGAATGAGTAAAAAGGAATTAGTCCTGTCTAAGTTTTTGACAGTGACCTTATTTGCCTTTTGTTCGACCGTTTTTGTTTTTATAATGAGTTTAATTTTGGGGTATAGCTTTTCCTCTTACACCGAAATGGGAATTGTTTTCTCCGATTTAGATTATCTCTTGGCGTTCTTTGTAAAATTAGTTGGATTTTTCTCTTTCTGTTTGTTTTTGGGTATCTTGGTAAAACGCTCCGCATTTGCGATAGGATTTGTTTTAGTTTGGTCGATTATCGAAGCTATTGCTAAAGGATTTCTAAATTTTAAACTTTTTCCAAAAGGAAATACAGCTGCTAATATTGAGCAATTTTTCCCCTTAGAATCGATTTCGAATTTGATTGTAGAACCTTTTACTCGATTGTCAGTTGTTAAAAACATTGGAACACAAATAGGCGTTGCAAACATGAAGGATTATGGTGTACATTTCTCAGCAATTTTGATAGTTTTGGCTTGGACATTTATATTTATGTTACTTTCGTATAAATTATTAAAAAATAGAGATTTGTAGTATATTTGTGATACTATGCAATTCCTAAAAAAAATCTTTTTTTCCGCTTTTCTATGCTGCTTTACAACTATTGTATTAGCACAAAATATTAGCGTAGACGATTCGAAAACAGCAACTAATCTTGTACAAATATTAACCAATAGTAGCTCTTGTGTTAGTGTTTCTGGAGAAAACGCAATTGGAGACACTTATACAACTGGACAAAATAGTTATGGGTCTTTTGACAAAAACGGAAGTAGCTTTCCTTTTGCTAACGGAATTGTTTTAAGTACATGGAGTAGTATTTATTCCGTAGGACCTTTTGTTAGAGAACCTTCAACCACAACTAAAAGTGGAAGTTTGAGCTGGAAAGGTGACACTGACTTAGAAAATGCTCTAAATAAAGGCAATACGCTAAATGCTACAGTTCTTGAATTTGATTTTATTCCTCAAACCAATTACATCAGTTTTAACTATATTTTTGCTTCCAACGAATATCAAGATGATTTTCCGTGCAATTATTCAGATGGTTTTGCTTTTTTAATGAAAGAAAACACCCCTGGAGCTACTTATCAAAACTTGGCTGTACTTCCTGATGGAACGCCTGTTTCCTCTACAAAGGTACATCCTTCTTTTAGTTTTAATTCGAAAACATGCAGCCCTGCAAACGAAGCCTATTTCGGACAATTAAATACCAGTGCCACAAACACAAGTCCTATTGATTATAGTGGCCAAACCATAAAATTAACGGCTCAAAGTCCTGTTAAAGCAGGAGTTTCTTATCATATAAAATTAGTGATTGCCGATCAAAATGGTAATCTTTATGATTCGGCAGTTTTTCTAGAAGCAGGTAGTTTTTCTTCGAAAATTGACCTAGGAATAGATCGCTTATTGGCGACAAATAATCCCGTTTGTTTTGGCGAAAGTCTAAGCCTTGATACAGGATTAACTGCGAGTACAAATACATATCAATGGTTTAAGGACGGATCGCCAACAGCAATTTTAGGCGCAACAAGTTCAACGTATAAAGTTACTGAAGCGGGGACTTATAAAGTAGAAACTTCAATATCAGGATGTTTAGCAACTGGACAAATAAAAATAGAATATACACCTGAAATTATTATACCAGATACTAGTTTAACAAAATGTGATGATAACGGAAGTGGTATTGCTATTTTCTCTTTGCCCGAAAATGTTATTAAAAGTGATATAGACTTTACAGTATATAATTATTATAAAAACAGCGATTTAACCAATCCAATACTAAATCCAGAGACCTATTCTGGCTCAAATGGCGAAATTGTTTATGTCAAAGTTACAAATAGCAATTCTCCTTGTCCTACATTTTTCAAAATAACGCTACATGTAACTACGAGCTATTTATCATCAACTATTGCTACAACACCCCCAATAATCAATGATTTTTCGGGCAATGGAAACTCAGTAACTTTAATCCCACCAACCTTAGGAGGGCCTTTTGACTTTTCATTAGACGGAAAAATATACCAAACGTCGCCTTTATTTACTAACTTAGCAGTTGGAAATTATACGGCTTATATTCGAGATACTTCCAATTGCCAATATTGGACTTATGCAATAATTCTTCTTGATTATCCTCGTTTTTTCACTCCAAATAATGATGGTTACAATGATCTTTGGAAAATAAAAAACCTTGATTTATATCCTAAAGCTACAGTTAGCATTTATGATCGCTACGGTAAATTGCTAAAACAACTCGATGCAAACAGTTCTTGGGATGGGAAATACATAGGAAATGATTTACCCGCCGATGATTATTGGTTTGTTGTAAATCTTTACAATGGCCGAATGATAAAGGGACATTTTTCGTTAAAACGATAGATCTATTTAGTTTATTTAAACAATGAAAAATAAAACCTTTCTTTTCTTTATTTTTATAACCATAAATTGTTTTTCTCAATTTAGCAAGACTCATTTTATTCCGCCTTTAACCTCACAAACAAATCTGGCGGAAGACCAATATTTATATATTTCGACTCCAAGCACTACAGTCGTTAATTTTAAAATTACAGAAATCGGAGGAAATAGCATAATAGGAATTGTTAGTAATACCACGCCATATGTCTATCGCATTGGGAACGGTGATAACACCCAACTTATTACGCCAAAAACAAGCATTGGTATCGTAAAAAACAAAGGATATATAATAGAAGCTGATGATTTAATTTATACTAGTGTAAGAGTAACGGCTCAAAAAAACATCAATAATCTTGGAATTATCTCTTATGCCCACGCCGGTGGATTAGTGTCTAAAGGAAATAGCGCTTTGGGGACCGTTTTTAGATTAGGAGCCATGTTCAATCCTATTTATGATCCGTATGTGTTGAATTTCGCGTCTATTCTTGCAACAGAAAATGGGACAAAAATATCGATTTCGAATATTCCAATTGGCACAAAATTCTCTGACGGCACTGTTTTCAACGGTCCTATAATTATTACTTTAAACAAGAATGAAAGCTATGTTTTAGCTTTAGAAAATTACAAAGACAATAGTATTATTTCTAATAGTTCAAAAATTATTGGCGCTTTAGTTGAAACCGATAAGCCTGTTGTTGTCAATTCGGGTTCATTTGGAGGAAGTAATAGCACGGATACGATGATACAAAATAACGTTTCGGTTCCTGTTGGTCGCGATGTAGGTTTTGACCAAATCGTTTCTTTTGAAAAAACGGGTACAGAATATATTTTTGTAAAAGGAATTGGAACCAAAGATTTAGAACGGGTTTTATTGATTGCAAATGTTGATAATACTCAAGTTTTCATCAACGGAACCACTCTTTTCGCAACCCTTAATAAAGGAGAATATGCGGATATTGACGGTAGTAATTTTACCAATGGTAATTTATATGTTCGTACTTCCGAAAAAGTTTTTGCGTATCAAAGTATTGGTGGCTCACCTTCTCCTGCCAATCAAAATCTATCTTTTGTACCACCACTTAATTGTGCCACTCCAAATGTTGTCGATAATATTCCATACATAGATTCTATTGGAAACATAAATTATAGCGATGGAAGTTTGAACATTGTAACCGAAACTGGCGCAACAGTTTCTATAAACGGAAATCCCATAACGGCTCCAGCCATTTCTATACTTGGAAACACTTCTTTCGTGAGTTATTCCGTTCCTAATTTGAGCGGGAATATTGCTGTAAAATCAAGCAAACAGGTTTACGTTTCCTTTTATAGTTCGAATGGGTCTGCAACTTATGGTGGTTATTATTCAGGTTTTGACACAAAACCCGAAATAAGTTCTAAAGTGAATATTGGTGCAACATCCTCTTGTATTCCGAATATAGTGTTAAAAGTAAGTTCAATATCGGCTTATGATACTTTTGAATGGTCTTTTAATGGGATTCCAATTACTAATTCAAACTCTAGTTCCTATATTCCAAGTCAACCTGGTTACTACCAAGTAAAAGGAAGTATTACGGGTTGTAGTTCGATTTTATCAGATAAAATCCCTGTAAGCAACTGCCCAACCGATGTAGATAATGATTCCGTTATTGACAATATTGATAGTGACAATGATAACGATGGCATCACAAATTGCACCGAATCTTACGGCAATCAAAATGTGAATCTTTCTAATTTATCAATAGGAAAAGTAACCGTTGGAAACTATACTAATTCATTTTCTGGAGTAATTACAACATCTGGAACTGCAACTGCAACGCCATTTACAGGAAATATCGATGGCAGTTTTATTACCGAAGTTCCAGCGGGTATCGGAAATTCGGCAACTTACAACATGACTTTTAGTAAGCCTATAAGTTTAGGAATCGAATATGTTACAACTGCAAATACAACTGATTTATTAAATTCTGATACTGAATATATCGTTAATTCCGATATTGACAAAACGATAACTGTTCAAAATTTGGATAACCAATTATTGATTGACACCAATTATGATGGCGTTTATGAAAGTGGCGTTACCCAGTTTTCCTCCTTTGAAATACGATTCAAATTAAACAGTACTATTCCTTTAACAGCAGGAACAGGAACTTTCAAATTTTCGACCTATTTGACGAATTCGATACGTTTCACCCACATCAATTCATCAGATACGAATACCAATAAATCAACTTTAAGATTATTTGCAGCCTGTGTACCAAAAGACAGTGATGGCGATGGAGTTCCCGATCAATTGGATTTTGACAGTGACAATGACGGAATCCCTGATTATATTGAAGCCCAAGGCAAAAATTTCGTTCCATTGTCGAATAAAGATTTGAATAATGATGGTTTAGACGATGCGTACGGAACAGGAATTATTCCTGTAGATTCCGATAATGATGGTGTTCCAGATTATTTAGATTTAGACAGTGATAATGACGGAATTTACGATTTGGTCGAATCTGGAAGTACTGCCAAAGATGCTAATTTGGACGGAATTATTGATGGTATTCCAGCTTCTTTTGGTACCAATGGACTTTCTGATGCTATTGAAACATCGGCAGATTCTGGAGTTTTAAACTATAAAATTACCGATAACGATGGTGATGAAATAAAAAACTACATCGACCTCGACAGTGACGGTGATGGATGCAACGACGTTATCGAAGCTGGTTTTTTAGACCCAAATAACGATGGATTATTAGGAAATAGCCCTTTGACCGTTAACGCGAATGGAGTTGTTACCAGCGGAAACGCTTATTCAATTCCAAATCAAAATTATTTAATTGGAGCACCAATAATAATTACGACACAACCCCAAGTTTTGCCCACTTGCGAATTGCAAAACGCTACAATTTCATTGATAGATAATGGCGGAAACACCTATCAATGGCAAGTTTTCAATGGTTCAACTTGGAATAACATACCCAAGAATGCAACATATTCAGGAGCAACAACAAATACATTGTTGATTACAAATGTTTCTAGTGCCATGACTGCTAATAAATATCGGGTTCAATTGAACAAAATAGGAAACTCTTGTGGGTTACTTTCGTCCGAAACTACATTAACAGTGAATCAGCTACCAATTCTCAAGAATGTCACCATAGTTCAATGTGATGATAATTCAGATGGATTTTCAACTTTTAATCTAACGGTAAGAAACGATGCTATTTCGAGCAATTTTGCAAATGAAACCTTTTCCTATTACACCACTTTGGCTGGAGCCAATACTGGAAATCCGGCAGAATTAATTGCGACACCATTGGCTTTTGAGAATAAAACTCCTTTTGCAATGCCTGTTTGGGTGAGAGTTATGAACGCTAATGGCTGTTTTAGCGTGGTGCAATTAGATTTAAAAGTATCGGTGACACAGATAAACGCAACTACTTTTCATGAAAATTTTGATAAATGTGACGATCCTTTTCCAAGCGATACTGATGGCTTTTCGGAATTCGATTTTCATACTGTGACTGCTGATATTCAAGCCAAACTTCCATCACCAAGTTCCGATTATATTATAAAATATTACATTACCGAAGCCGATGCTTTGTCGGAAATTAATGAAATAACAAATCCTTCAAATTTTAGAAATACACTCATCCACACACAAGATATTTGGGTTCGCGTTGATAGTACTATAGACAATGCATGTTTTGGTCTTGGTGCGTTTATTACTTTAAATGTAATTCCGTTGCCAAATATAAATTTGAATGAAAATGGCGGCGAAAATGTATTTATATGTTCTAATCAGCCTAACAATTTTATTCAACTCAACGCAGGAATTCAAGACGGTACACCAACTAGAAATTACTCCTATATTTGGTCAAAAGACGGAATCGTTTTGTCTGGAAAAACAGCAGCTACATTAACCGTAAACACCCAAGGAACCTATACCGTTGAAGTGAAAAATAGCTCCAAATGCTTTAGAATTCGAACTATAAAAGTGAACGCCTCGGACGAAGCAACTATTCAAAGTATAGACATTTTTGATTTATCCGAGGTAAATTCGGTAACGGTAAAAGTCAATGGAACTGGCATTTATGTTTATAATTTAGATGATAAATATGGAATTTATCAAGAATCGAATTATTTTGATAATGTGACTTACGGAATCCATGAAGTAAATGTCCGCGATACTAACGGATGTGGAATTGCCAGTGAAACTATTGCTGTTATAGGCATTCCAAAATTTTTCACTCCAAATAATGATGG
>CAILTC010000374.1 GCA_903837025.1 uncultured Bacteroidota bacterium
AAATTGGTTGTGAAAGTAATTATAATTTGGCTAAAAAGCACTATCAAGTCAATGGATTTGCGTTTTTTTAATAAACATTTAATATAAGGCTCTTTTTAAAACAGTTTATAATTCGAATTCTTGTCCCATCAAAGGTACCTTACAATCAAAATGATATTTTTCAGTAATTTTTACTCGAAGCGCATCAGCAGGCTCGTTTTCACCATGAACTAGGAATACTTTTGTGGGTTTATTTGCTAAATCTGACAGCCAATTGATTAAATCCTTTTGATCGCCATGAGCCGACAACGCTTCTATTTCGAGAATATTTGCCAAAACAGAATACTGTTTTCCGTATATTTTAATTTCTTTTGCTCCTTCCAATAATTTTCTACCACGAGTTCCTTCGGCTTGATAGCCAATAATAATTATTGAGGTTTCGGGCAAACCAATATAATGCTCTAAATATCCCAAAACCCTTCCGCCGGTAATCATACCGCTAGCAGCAATTACAACTTTGGGTTGTTTATCATAAATAGTCTCTATAGTTTCTTTATAATTCGAAATCATCGAAAACATTTTGCACATTGCAATATATTCGGGTTCGGGTAATTTGTGCCATTTTCGATTATTAGAAAAAATTTCCAAAACACTTATTCCCATTGGAGTATCAATGATATAGGGAATATTAGGAATTCTACCTTCCTCTTTAAGTTGCCATAACAAATACATAACCATCTGAGCACGCTCAACAGCAAAACTCGGAATAATGATCGTCCCTCCTTTTGCGACTGTATTGTTAATGTACATTTCTAATTCCGCTTTGGCATCAGTATCAGGGTGAATTCGGTTTCCGTAGGTGCTTTCGAGAAAAATATAATCTGCTTTTTTTGGTTTTGTCGGCGCATACATCAACACATCATTATCACGACCAATATCTCCTGAGAAAACCAAGGTTTTATTTTCAAGATTCAATTCGATACTACAGGCTCCAATAATATGTCCGGCATTGGTAAAAACTGCCGAAATTTCGGCATCTAAAACAATAACTTCATTCGTTTTTATTACTCGAAAAAGAGGAAAAACTTTCTCGGCTTGCTTCACCGTATAAAGTGGCTGTGCGATTTCATGTTTAGAATAATTTCCTTCATTGGCTCTCTTTGCATCTTCTTCCTGAATTTTGGCACTATCCAAAAGAATGAGTTCAGCAATTGCTTTTGTTGGACTTGTACAATAAATTTTCCCTTTAAAACCTTGTTCAACTAATCTTGGCAACCAACCGCAATGATCCAAATGCCCATGAGTCAATAAAACAAAATCTATGGTCGAAGGCAAAATAGGCAATGGTTCCCAATTGAGTTCCCGCAAAGTCTTTATGCCTTGAAACTGTCCACAATCTATCAAAATTCGGATTCCGTTACTTTCGACTACTGTTTTTGAACCCGTTACAGTTCCAGCTCCTCCAATAAATTTTACTTTCATGATTTCTAGTTTTTACCAAGAATTAATTCTCTTTAAATTCATTATTTTTAAAATATTCACATAATTCTGACGCTTCTTTTAATACATTTTTTATTCGATTCGGGCTCAATCCTATATTTTCTAAGCATTCCGAATTATTCCTTAATTCCTTTACCAAAATCACATCCATGACCAGTAATTTATCTTTTTCGGCTATGTCCAAAGTTGTTAAACAAGTTATGGGATAAAGATAATCGGCATCGTTCTTCGTTTTTAAATTATTATTTTCTGGATAATCCCAACTTAACAAACTCAATTTCGAACATTTTGCAAAAGCAATTGCATCGGTGGTAAACCGATTATTAGTAACAATCCAACATTTCGAGATACTATCATTTGGTTCAAAAATCAGATGTCTTTTATCTTTCAAATCATTAAAACGAGATAAAATATACATGGGAACTTTCACATCCGAATTAGTATCTTTTCCCATGTGAAATTTACATTCGACCATAGCAATAACATCATTTTTTTTGATCAAAACATCAATTTCATGAGAAACACATTGGCCTTGCAGAATGAGATTTGTTTTCGTTTGATAATTTTCTGAAGCGAAAAGTCGGGCAATATATTTTTCGAAGAAAAAACCTGCTGGTCCTAATAAACGGATGGATTCTTTGAGATTATAACGAGCAGCATTCGAACTTGAGGTTTTTTTCAACAAGCTGAAAGCCATTTTATAGATTTGCTTGGTCGAAATTCCTTCGTAGATTTCCTTTTCGATAGTTTTGAGAATGGCAGAAACTGTCATTTGACTTGCGCCAGATTTCAACAGAGACTGTTTTAGTTTCAAAGGATTGTAATCAACAATATTTCCGGAATGTTTTACTATTTTCATTAGTAAGTGATTTAATAATTATCAAATCATTGGGTCAATAAAGATACGAAAAAAAAGAATTACTTCGTTTGCTTTTGATAATAGAAAGCAGGAAGAAATAATAGTAAAAAAATGGGCTGAATAAGAAATCGTCTAATATAAAACAATGTCATTTTACTAGCATCACCAAAATAATGAAGCACAAAAAAGAAGGCACCAATTAAAATTATAAAAAATATAAAATACAATATTGAAGCGAATTTGACAGCTTCAATATCGGTAAAAACAATATAAATTAAACCCAAAGACAAAATTGTATTTAAAAAATAACGAAAAACAAGACCAAAAAACAATTGGAGATTATCAATTGCTGGCAATGGAAAATTAAAATAATCGGTTTTAAAATAATTTAGAAAAGGATCATAAAACAATGCGTCTTCATAAGCTCGAATAAGAACTAACATGAGGGCAAGCAGCATTACCAAAACAATTCTAACTTTATTATTATATCTTTTTTGTAGCATATTTTGAAAATTTATTAACCCAAATGATCCACAAAATAAAAACAGTTCCATAAATAAACAACGGAAAAACTACACCATGTAAAAAATGTTGTTGACTAGGGAAATAGTACATCAATACACATAAAAGAGAAATTCGAAAAACATTAAAAATATGGATCAGTAAACTCCCACCAATTAGATATAAAATCGTTGGTTTAATTTTTCCTGAAAAAGCAATGATAAACGAAACAAACAGGATGATCACACTCAGCCCATTACATCCTTCGATAATTCGCGCCATCATTTTATTATTATAGAATAAATTCACACCCGATTGTTTAGCATTTGGCGCAATAGTAGCATCATAATTAAAAAACACCATGACGTCTTTTGATTGTTTTGCTACAACTTGTGTAAATCCATCAACCTCAAATTTATTAACATCAAATTGAGTAAGATAGCTTTCATAGACAAAGGTTAATAGTAAATACGTAAGCAAAAACTTTCCTAAAAAAAGAAGAAATGGTTTGTAGAGAATGAAATATTTTTTCAAAATTCAATTTTTAACAAATTTATATAAAATAAACCTTCCAGATTTAAATACTTTTACAAAAAAAACAGATTATGACTTTCGAAGATTTAAAACCAAAAGTAACCGAAATTACCCTAAATTCGATTATTACAAGAGAAGAAAAATTACTAAAAATTTGCGAACTCCTAAAAGAATCGATTGATTATTACAATTGGGTTGGTTTTTATTTTCGAAACGGCGAAAAAGAAGAATTAATTTTGGGTCCTTATGTAGGCGCTGCAACCGATCACACTGTTATTCCTTTCGGAAAAGGTATTTGCGGACAAGTAGCAGTTTCTAATAAAAATTTCGTTGTTCCAGATGTTGCCGCCCAAGACAATTATATCGCTTGCAGTTTTACCGTAAAGTCCGAAATCGTGGTGCCTTTGTTTGTCAATGGCGAAAACATTGGACAAATAGACATTGACAGTCACGTTCTCAATCCGTTTACAGCGGCTGATGAGCGATTTTTAGAGTTTGTAAATGAAGAAATTGCAAAATTGTTTTCAACCAAATAAAAAAATTCTGTAGGTCCTCCTACTCCTATTTTACGATTTCTCCCATAGACCACGGTTTCAACCGTGGTTTTTTTTTCATAATAGAACCAATTGAATTGTTCAATGGTTTATTTTTTTACTTTAGACCCTATTTTTAATTAATCTTCCTTACATTTGTTTATTTTTTTCACTTAAAGATTAAACAAACGTTAAAGACTAATAAACAAGAAGCAATAACTATTAAAGTTTAATCGAAACAACTCGATTTTCAAGCTATTAATCAGGGTATAAAAAAGATAATTTGTGTTCAATTTGATTTAAAAAATGGGAAAAGACAAACCAGATAATGTAGTATTTTCAGAAGAAAAAGGGTATAATGCCAGTGTATTGCCCTATTCGACTAGTGTAGG